>CADCTH010000293.1 GCA_902805495.1 uncultured Actinomycetospora sp. | reverse complement strand
GGGGCCGGAACGTGGCCGGTGGTGGCACGTCGGGGGCCACGGGCTGGGGGTGTTGGCGGTAGGTGTGGCCGGTGGGGCTGGTCCAGGTGAAGGTGCCGGGGGCGCTCTGGTCGAGGCGCCAGCCGGTTTCGTGTTTGAGGCGGTGGTCGTGGCGGCAGACCGGGCCGAGGTTGGCGCCGGCGGTCGGGCCGCCGGCGGTGACCGCGACGGTGTGGTCGAGGTCGGCGGCCAGCGCCGAGGCCCGGCACGGCGGGAACACACACGCCCGGTCCCGGATCTGGATCCAGCGCGCCAGCGCCGGCGGGGGAAGGCGGCGGGCCGCGTCGGCGGGAGTCTCGGGTTCGGGTGGGCGCCACGCGGCGTACTGCGCCTGCAGCTCCTCGATCACCTCGGCCCAGCCGGGGTGCTCCGCGGCCCGCAGCCGCGCGAGGGCGCCCTGGTCGATGTGGAGTTCGAGGACCGGGCGCGGCGCGACCGACGCAGCCTCGGGCGGGGTGTCTGGTGGGGTGTCTGGTGGGGTGGTGGCGTAGCTGCGGGGGCGGCGGCGGGCCAGCAGCGCGGCGACGGGGAGTCCGTGGGTGTCGGTGACCGCGACCCGCCACTGCGCGGCGCAGAGCTGGCGGGCGAACTGGCGGGCCAGCACGCTGTGCACCACCCCGTAGCCGGGCATCGTGGCGGGCTTCTCGTCGAGCCCGAGCAACGTCGGCAGACCCACCCGCAGCTCGATCCGCGACCGCCGCGGCCCACCACCCGCCCGGGGCTCGTCCGGCTCGCCGGGCTCGCCCGGCTCTTCGGCAGCGGGCGGTTCAGGCGGTTCAGGTGGTGCGGGTGGTGTGGGACGGCGTCGGGCGCCGACGTGTCGGGGTGAGCGGCGGCCTGGGGGGTCGGTGGGGTCGGCGCCGGCGATGACGGCGGCGATGACGGTGTCGTCGTCCTGCCCGGCCCCCCGCGGCGAGAGCAGCGCGAGCACGATGTCGGTGCGGATGGTGTCGAGCAGCCCGGGATGGCCCAGCGCCTTGGCGCGCATCGCCATCGCGTCGATGTGCGCCGCGGACCGGGACCCGGCGTCGAGGGGCAGATCCAGCGCCGAGAGGTTCAGGGTGCCCGCCTCGGTGCGCCGGGTACGGACCCGGCGCTGGCGCCGCGCGTTGTCGTAGAGCCGCGCCGCCCACGCCGGGTCCAGCCCCGACGCCACCTGCTGAATCCGCTCCACCAGCCCCGACAACGTGAGCCGCGGGGCGTCGGGCAGGACCTCGCGCACCACCCGGGCGGCGTGCTCCCCCGACAGCGAGGAGGTCCAGGTGACGCAGAGCCGGACCCGGTCGGTGTCGATGCGCCCGGCGTCCCACGCCGCCCACAACTGCGGGATCGCCGCGATCGCGGTGTCGGCCTGCCCGAGCAGCTTCCCCACCCGGGTGCGGGACTCGTGCAGCACCGCGCGCAGCTCATCAGCGCAGAACTCGCCGAACCCGTCGCGGCGCCCGCCCGGCTGCTCGGGGTCGGCCAGGGCGGCTTCGCGGGCAGCGAGAGCGAAACGGGCCTCGTGGTGGGACAGCTGGCGGCGCCACGCCCGCACCAGCACCACGGCGTCGTGCGGGGACACCGTGCGCGGGTCGACCTGCTCGAGCAGCGCGCCCAACACCGCCCCAGGAGGTGTCGTGGCGACACCCTCCGGCAACGACGCGAACACCTGTTCGAACACGAGCCGACACTAGCGCCCACCCCCGACAACCACGGGCCGATCGGGAACGCCCGTCAGCTCCGGAATCCCGGGTCCGCCTCGTGCACCACCGGCGCCCGCCCCTTCGGCTCCTCCCAGTCCTCCTGCCGGCCCAGCGCCGTGAGGTCGAGGAGGTGGTAGCCGTGCATCATCGCCTCGACCCCGCGGCCGTGGGCGGCGTAGGTGTGGAACACGTCGTCGCCGTCGCGCAGGAAGGCGCTGATGCCGGGCTGCTCGCCCACGTACTCGAGCATCCAGTCGAAGCCGGACGCGGCCAGCTCGTCGGCGTCGCGGAAGTTGTAGCTCACCGGGGCGACGGACGCGTCGAGGGTCGCGTGGAAGTCGTGGTTGAAGCTGCTGCCCGCCGACGAGTACCAGGGGAACGTCCAGCCCCGCGCCGACGCCACGGCCTCCAGCCGCGGGTACGGCGCCCGCGACACGGCGGCGAAGGCGGTGTCCCGCCGGGCGAGGTGCTCCCGGACGCCCTCCCCGGTGTCGGCGGCCATCGCGCTGCAACTGTGGCACGGCACGTCCCACGCCGGGTCGAACATGAAGTGCTGCAGCACGAGCTGGCGGTGGCCGTCGAACAAGTCGAGCAGGCCGACCTCGCCGTCCGGTCCGGTGAAGCGGTAGTCCGCCTCGACCCGCACCATCGGCAGCCGTCGGCGGTCGGCGTTGAGCACGTCCCGCGCTCGCGTCAGCTCCTTCTCGCGCTCGAGGAGCGCCCGCCGCGCGACCAGCCACTCCTCTCGCGAGACCACGTCCGGCAACGCCATCGTCCTCACCCCGTCCGGTCGACTTGCGTGAAGCAAGCACGGTAGGGGTCGAGAGTTGCGTCACGCAAGCGTCAGACCGGTAGCGATGCCCCCTCCGCCGGCGGCCGATCGCCGTGGCGGTGCACGATGCGCCAGACGCCGTCCTACCGCCGGTACACGTGGGTGACCCGGAGCGTGTAGGAGACGGGTTCGCCCTCGACGACGAATGTCTTGTGCTCGAACCCCACGGTGAAGGCCAGGTCCCCGCACGCCCCGGCGGCGACGAGCTCGAGGTCGTACTCGCGCAGGTGTTTCCCCGTGAAACGCCCGGCGAGCCAGTGGAAGGTCTCGTCCACCTCGTCCCAGCCGCGCCGGAGTCCTCCGGCGGCACCGAACAGGGTGACCGGGTCGTTCCGCGACCACGTGTCGGCCCGCGCGTCGGCGTCACCGCGGCACAGCGCCTGCTCGGCGTCCCGCTGTCGCGGCAGCATCTCGCCCAGGAAGGCCTCGACCTCGCTCGTCTGCGCCATCACGGTCACTTCCAATACAGTTCGTCCTCATCGAATAGAAGGAGGGTGTAGCCGATGCCCGACGGCGTCAAGAGGCGCTACGACTCGACCCGTCGGCGGCAGCAGGCGCAGGAGAACCGCCGCCGCGTCCTCGACGCCGCCCTCGAGCTGTTCGTGGACCAGGGCTACGGCGCCACGACGATCGCCGAGGTGGCCGCGGCGGCGGGGGTCGCGGTGGAGACGGTGTACGCGGCGTTCCGCACCAAGCTCACGGTGCTGCGCCGGGCGTGGGACCTCGCCGTGGGCGGCGACGAGGACGACGTCCGCGTCCTCGACCGGCCGGAGCTGCGCGCCGTCTTCGCCGAGCCCGACCTCGCGGCGCGGTTGACGCGGTTCGCCACCGTGAACACGGCGATCATGCGGCGGACCGCTCGACTGCGCCTCGCGATCCAGGGCGCGGCCAGTGGCGACCCCGGTGCCACCGAGTTCCTGGCCGAGATCGACCGGGAGCGGCTCGCGGCCATGGGCGAGCACGCCCGGGCCGCGGAGGCTTCCGGGCAGCTGGCGGTCCCGGTGGACACCTGCCGCGACATCCTCTTCGCCACCACCGACGGGTCGCTGTGGCTCACCCTCGTCGGCCGGCGCGGCTGGTCCGACGAGACCTACGCCGCCTGGCTCGCGCAGCTGTGGACGGCGACGCTGGTGACCCCCCGACCGGCACCGTGACGCCGACACCCGCTCAGAGCTGGAGCACCGCCTGGATGTCCAGGTGGATCTGGATCGTCGAGCCGACGACGGGCACGCCGCGGGCGACCATCTGCTGCCAGTTGAGCGTGAAGTGCTCCCGGTGCAGCGAGGAGGTGGCCGTCGCGCCGACGCGGGTGCCGTTCCAGGTCTGCGTGCCCAGGTAGGTGGTCTCGAGACGGACGTCGTTGGTGCGCCCGCGGATGGAGAGGTCGCCGTCGATCGTCCACGTGTTGCCCGCGCGCACCGCGAACCGCGTGCTGGAGAACTGCAGCTCCGGGTGGTCGTCGACGGCCAGGAAGTCCTGCGAGCGCAGGTGCGCGTCGCGCTGCGCGTTGTGGGTCTCGATGCTGGCGGCGTCGATGACGACGTCGATGCTGGAGTCCTCGAGGTCCTCGGCGATGACGATCGAGCCGCGGAAGCGCGTGAACTCGCCGTACACCTTCGACAGCGCGATGTGCCGGGCCACGAACCCGAGCCGGCTGTGGGCGTCGTCGATGATCCACTCGCCGGGTGTCGGGCGGGTGCTGCCCTGGTCGGCCGAGAGCGTCAGGGCGCCGAGGGCGGCGTGGTCGCCGCGGCCGACGACGAGGTCGCGGGTGAGCGTGCGGTAGCCGCCCAACGAGGCACGCAGCGTGTAGGACCCGCTGGGCACGGCCGCGGTGTAGAAGCCGAACGGATCGGTGGGCGACTCGGTGACCACCCGGCGCAGGCCCTCGGTCTCCACGACGGCCACGGTCACGCCGGGCAGCGGACGGCCCTCGACGTTGCGCAGCTGGGCGCTGACGAGCCCGCCGGTGGGCGGGATCGGCAGGAGGGCGTGGTCGGCGTCGCGGAACGACTCTCCCCCGACGAGCGTGCGACGGCGTCGGCGCAGCAGGGACATCAGCGGGGGCGGGCCGAGGCGCGCCAACCGCCGGGACCGGGGTGGACGGGGCCGCGCACGAGGTCGGTGCGGCGCGCCCAGGTGGACGGCGGACCGGGGTCGGGGGCCTCCTCCTCGCCGCCGCCGCCCGCGGCCGCGAGCACGACGGTCAGCGCCGCCAGCTCCGCGGCCTCGGGCTCGC
>CADCTH010000292.1 GCA_902805495.1 uncultured Actinomycetospora sp. | reverse complement strand
GTGTAGTGCCCGGCGGGCAGGCGCTCGAGCAGCAGCGCCGCCGCGGCGCCGCGCCCGCACCCGACCTCCAGCACCCGCGCGTCGGGCGCCGGGTCGACGAGCGCGACCGCGGCCACCAGGCGCGGCGGCACGTTCACGTGGCGGGGTCGGTCGCCGCGTAGCGCGGCGCGAGCTCCTCGAAGGCGGCCAGGAACGCCGCGCCCGCGCAGCCCTCGCTCCGGACGTCGCGGCCGTCGAGGTGCACCCCGAGGTTGCCCAGGTGGACGTGCCACCCGGCGCCGTACTGCACGACGTCGACGTCGAGGCGGGTGTGGTCGAGCCGCAGCAGGGTCTGCGCGCCGTCGGGCACCAGGCGCAGGACGAGCTCCGAGGCCGGCTCCCCGGTGTAGTCCCAGGTCAGACGCAGCTCGCGCGGGGGGTCCCAGCCGGTGACCGTGCACGTGGCCACCTCGTCGGGGTTCATCCGCAGCACGAACGTGCCGCCGGGGCCCGGCACGCCGGACTCGACCGGCGCCAGCCAGTCGCCCAGGCGGGCCGGGTCGGTGAGCGCCGCCCACACCCGCTCGGCGGGCGCGGCGAGACGGCGCTCGAGGTGGACGGTGCCGGCGGCGCGGTCCACGGCGCCGAGCAGGTCGGTGGTGGTCACGAAGTGCTCCCATCGCTGTCGAGGTGACGCTCGAGCGCGTCCAGGCGCCCGTTCCAGAAGCGGGTCTGGCGGGCGGCCCACCCGGCGAGGTCGTCGAGGGGGCCGGGCTCGAGCCGGTAGACGCGGCGCTGGGCGTCGACCGTGCTGGTGACCAGCCCGGCCTCGCGCAGCACCTTGAGGTGCTTGGACGCGGTCGGCTGCCGGATGCCGAAGCGCTGCTCGGCGAGCTCCGAGAGCTCGCCCGCCGTCGCCTCGCCCCGGTCGGCCAGCCGCTCGACCATCGAGCGCCGCACCGGGTCCGCCACCGCCTGGAACACGTCCACGAACGACTATGTTGCCCGTTGCTCATATTGCCGTCAAGCGATACTACGTCGAGGACGTAGAGTGGCCCCGATCACACGGCGACGCGGCGGAGGTACGGGCGATGCCCTCGGTGGAGACGGTGCGCGGTCCGGTGGACGTCGGGGACCTCGGCACCACGCTCATGCACGAGCACGTGTTCGTGCTGACCCCGGACATCCTGGCGAACTACGGCGACGAGTACTGGGACGAGGAGGTCCGGGTCACCGACGCGATCGAGAAGCTGCGCCGGCTCCGCGAGCTCGGCGTGGCGACGATCGTCGATCCCACCGTCGTCGGGCTCGGGCGCTACGTCCCCCGCGTCGCGCGGATCAACGCCGAGGTCGACCTCAACATCGTCGTCGCCACCGGCCTCTACACGTTCGACGAGATCCCGCACTTCCTGCACTACCGCGGCCCGGACACCCTGCTCGGCGGGGACGAGCCGATGGTCGAGATGTTCGTCAAGGACATCCGCGAGGGCATCGCGGGCACCGGGATCAAGGCGGCGTTCCTCAAGGGCGTCGTCGAGGAGAGGGGCCTGACGCCCGACCAGACCCGGGTGCAGCACGCGATCGCGGCCACCCACGTCGAGACCGGTGTCCCGATCACCGTGCACACGAACTCCGCGCACCAGACCGGCCGGCTCGCGCTCGACCTCTACGAGGGCGACGGCGTCGACCTCACCAAGGTCGTCGTCGGGCACGCCGGCGACAGCAACGACCTCGACTACCTGCGCGAGCTGATGGACCGCGGCGCGACGATCGGCTGCGACCGCTTCGGGCTGGACCTGTTCAACCCCACCGAGCAGCGGGTCGCCACCATCGCCGCGCTGTGCGCGCAGGGGTACACCGACCGGATCGTGCTGGCCCACGACGCGGCCTGCTACATGGACTTCTTCTCCGGCGAGGCCGCCCAGGCCGCCCTGGCGCAAGCAGCGCCGAACTGGCACTACGAGCACATCCACGCCGACGTGCTGCCTGCGCTGCGCGAGCAGGGGGTCACCGACGACCAGATCACCACGATGCTGGTGGAGAACCCGCGGCGGTACTTCTCGTGAGCCCCGAACCCCTGCCGCGCGGGGCGGCGCCCTTCGACACCTCCGGCACCACCCGGGGCGCCGACGGCATCGCGCGCTACGACCACCTCGCACCGTCGGTGGTGGCGATGGTGCGGGCGTCGGTGGAGCGCCACCCCGACGTCGAGGCGCTCGTCGAGGTCGGCGGCGAGCGGGTCACGTACGCCGAGCTGTGGGACCGCGCGGCGACGGTCGCCGGCGGGCTCGTCGGTGACGGGGTGACACGCGGCGACCGGGTGGCCTCGCTGCTGCCGGCGGGGCCGGACTGGGTGGTCGGCCTCCTCGGCCCGCTTCTCGCCGGCCGGGTTGCCGTGCCCGTGAACACGCGCTTCGCGCCGCCCGAGGTCGAGCACGTGCTCGCCGACAGCGGGGCGACGGCGGTGCTGCGGCCCGGGTCCCCGCTGCCGTCGGGGCACCCGGAGGCCCTCGACGACCTGGTGGCCGGCGACCTGGCCGCGATCTTCTACACGAGCGGCACGACCGGGCGGCCCAAGGGCGCGCGGACCACCCACGGCAACTTCCTGGCCAACGTCGAGACCGCGATCCGCGTGATCGGCATCGACCGCGCCGAGGGCCCGCGGCTGCGCAACCTCGTCTCGGTGCCCCTGTTCCACGTCACCGGGTGCAACTCCCAGCTGCTCGTCCAGCTCGGCCTGGGCGGCACGACGGTCGTGCTCCCGGCGTTCGAGGGCGCCGCGTTCCTCCGGACGATCGTCGACGAGCGGATCGACACCCTCGTCAGCGTCCCGGCGATCTACGGGCTGACGCTGGCGCGCGACGACCTCGACGTCGACCTGTCCCACGTGCGGCGGGTCTCCTACGGGGGCGCGCCGATCGCGCCGGCCCTGGTCCGCCGGCTGCAGGAGCGGCTGCCGCAGGCCCGGCTGGGCAACGGCTTCGGGCTGACCGAGACCTCGTCGATCGCGACGTTCCTGCCCCACGAGTGGGCCGCCGAGCACGCCGACGCGGTCGGGTTCGCCGCGCCCGTCGTGGACCTCGCGCTGGCCGACGTCGACGACGCCGGGGTCGGCGAGCTGCTGGTCCGCGGCCCGAACGTCGTCGACGGCTACTGGCGGGCGCCCGAGGCGACGGCGGCGACGTTCGTCGACGGCTGGCTGCACAGCGGCGACCTGGCGCGCGTCGACGACGGCCTCGTGCGGATCGTCGACCGCGCGAAGGACGTCATCAACCGGGGCGGCGAGAACGTGTACTCGGTGGAGGTGGAGAACGCGCTCGCCGGCGCGCCGGGCGTCGCCGACGCGGCCGTCGTCGGCGTCCCGGACGACGTCATGGGCGAGAAGGTCGGCGCGGTACTGGTGGGGACGGGCATCGACGTGGACGCCGTGCTCGCTTACCTGGCCACCCAGCTCGCCGACTTCAAGGTGCCGCAGTACGTGGTGGTGAGCAGCGAGCCCCTGCCCCGCAACCCGGGCGGCAAGCTGCTCAAGCGCACCCTGCGCGACGGCACCGACTGGGGCGCGCCGGTCCGCGGCCGCTGACCCCGCCATGTGAGTGGAATTCGCGGCTATGGCCGCGAATTCCACTCACATGGGGCCGACGAGGACCACGTCGAGGCGGCGGGGGCCGTGGACGCCCTCGACGCGGTCGAGCTCGATGTCGCTGGTGGCCGAGGGCCCGGAGACGAAGGTCAGCGGGCGGGACGGGTCGAGCCGGGCCAGCGCCTCCGGCACCGAGGACACGACGTCGGCGGCCCGGACGACGCACACGTGGTGGTCGGGCACGAGCGAGATCGCGCGGCGCCCCTGGTCGGGCGCGGAGGCGTCGAGCACGAAGGTGCCGGTGTCCGCGATCGCGACGGCGGCGCCGGTGACCACGGCGTCGACCTCGTCGAGCCTCGCCACCGACAACGGCGGCTCGTCGGGCCGGACGCGGGCGGTGACCTCGCCGAGCCAGCGCGCCGGCAGCCCGGGCGGGGCGACGAAGGTGGTGACGCCGGCGTCCTCCAGCACGCCCGCGACCGCCGCCGACACCTCGTCCTCGTCGGCGACGCGGTGCACCGTGGCCTTGTAGTCGGTGAGGGTCTCGGCCAGCCGGTCCACGACCTCGGCGCTCCCCGGCGCGAGCGTCCCGGTGCGCCGGTAGTCCCGCGGCGTCGGCGGCACCCCGTCGCGCGGCGCGCCCGCGTCTCGCGCGGCCCGCAGGCGGGCCAGGACCTCCTCGCGAGCGTTCACGACTGCGAGCCCCGCGTCCGCTTCCACCACTGCCGGAACGTCTCCGCCGGCGGCGCCGGCAGGTCGCGCGCCGAGGTCCACTGCGAGCCCGGGTAGGGCAGGAAGCGGATGCGCCCCGAGCGGCCCGCGAAACGCCCGAGGCCCAGCACCCGCTCGGCCGCCCGGAACCGCGCCGGCGACACCATCGCCGCCGCCACCGTGCGCATCGCGACGTCCTGCGCGGTCGGGGTGCGGTGCGACGCGATCGACGCCGCGCGCTGCTGCACGAGCAGGTTGGGGATGTCGATGCGCACGGGGCACGCGTCGAAGCACGCCCCGCACAGCGACGACGCGTAGGGCAGCGAGGCGTTGGGGTCGTCGGGGCCCGAGATGCCCGTGAGCTGCGGCGAGAGCACCGCGCCGATCGGCCCGGGGTACACCGAGCCGTAGGCGTGGCCGCCCGCGCGCTCGTAGACCGGGCAGACGTTGAGGCACGCCGAGCAGCGGATGCAGTGCAGGGCCGCACGGCCTTCCGGGGAGGCCAGGACGTTCGACCGGCCGTTGTCCAGCAGCACGAGGTGGAACGCCTGCGGCCCGTCGCCGGGCGTCACGCCGCTCCACGTCGAGGTGTAGGGGTTCATCCGCTCCGCGGTGGACGAGCGCGGCAGCAGCTGGAGGAACACCTCCATGTCCGACCACCGCGGCACGACCTTCTCCACGCCCATCACGGTGATCAGCGTGTCCGGCAGCGTCAGGCACATCCGCCCGTTGCCCTCGGACTCGACCACCGAGATCGTCCCGGTGTCGGCCGCGGCGAAGTTGGCGCCGGAGATGCCCACCCGCGCCGACAGGAACTTGCGCCGCAGGTGCGCCCGCGCCGCCATCGCGAGGCGGCGGGGCTCGTCGGTGAGGTCCGGGTCCACCCCCGGCAGCGCGCGCAGGAAGATGTCGCGGATCTCCGAGCGGTTGCGGTGGATGGCCGGGACGAGGAAGTGCGAGGGACGGTCGTCGGAGAGCTGGACGATGAGCTCGGCGAGGTCCGTCTCGGTGGCGGCGATGCCCTGCTCGGCGAGCGCCTCGTTGAGCCCGATCTCCTGGGTCGCGATCGACTTGACCTTGACGACCTCGTCGGCGCCCGTCCCGCGCACCAACGAGGCCACGACCGCGTTGGCCTCGCTCGCGTCGCGGGCCCAGTGCACGACGCCGCCGCGGGCGGTGACCGCCTCCTCGAGCTGCTCGAGCAGCTCGGGCAGCCGCGCCATCGTGTCCGCCTTGATGGCCTCGCCGGCGCGGCGCAGCTCCTCCCAGTCGGGCACCTCGGCGACGACCCGGGCGCGCTTGCCGCGGATGGTGCGCGTGGCGTGGCCGAGGTTGCGGCGCAGCTGGGTGTCGGCCAGCGCGCGGTGCGCGGCGACCGGGAACGACTCCGTCCCGCGCAGGAAGCCCACGCCGTCCGGCGCCGTGGTGGGCATGCCCAGATCCGTGGTCACGGGTGCACTCCCTTGCTCTCGCCGACCTCGGCGGTGTCGAAGACGACGTCCCGGGCGGGGGTGCCCTGCTCGGTCGAGGCGAGGATCTCCGCCAGGTGCACCGTCCGCACGCCCGAGCGCAGCCGCGAGAGCCCGCCGCCGATGTGCATGAGGCACGAGGAGTCGCCGGCGGTGCACACCTCGGCGCCCGAGGTCAGCACGTTCGCCATCTTGTCGGCGAGCATCGCGGTGCTGACCTCGGCGTTCTTCACCGCGAACGTGCCGCCGAAGCCGCAGCACACCTCGGCGTCGGTCAGCTCGGTGAGCTGCAGGCCGCGGACCTCGCGCAGCAGCCGCAGCGGCTTGTCGCCGACGCGCAGCATCCGCAGCGAGTGGCACGTCGGGTGGTAGGTGACACGGTGCGGGTAGTAGGCGCCGACGTCGGTGACGCCCAGGACGTCGACGAGCAGCTCGGAGAGCTCGTAGGTGCGCCCGGCCAGCTCCTCGGCCGCCCGCGCCAGGCCCTCGTCGCCGCCGCGCCGCGCGACCATCGCGTGCTGGTGGCGCACGCACCCCACGCACGACCCCGAGGGGGCGACCGACACGTCGGCGGCGTCGGCGAACACCTCGACGTGGTGACGCACGAGCGGCAGCGCCATGTCGAGGTAGCCGGTGTTGACGTGCATCTGCCCGCAGCAGGTCTGCGCCTCGGGGAAGACGACCTCGTGGCCGAGCCGTTCGAGGATCTCGACCGTGGCCTTCACGGCCTGCGGGAACATCGCGTCCCCGAGACACGTGGCGATGACGGCGATCCTCACGGGTGGTGTCCTCCCGGACGGTGGTGGTGTCCGGCCAGTGTCCCCCGCGGGCGCCGCCCACGCAGGGATCGCCGGTGAGGTGTGACCGCCGGTCACCTGAATCTGATCGACACGACTACGCAAGCGGGGGCACCGGCCTTCCGCCATCGGAGTGGTTTCGCGACACTGCGCACCACGAAGGGTCCGATGCGCACGGAGGGACGGGGTCATGCCGGAGAGCCGCCCGCTGGTCGGGCGGTCCGAGGCGGTCGCGGCCGTGGTCGCCGCCGCCCGGCACGACCGGCTCGGCGCCGTCGTCGTCGGCGGGCCCCGCGGCATCGGCCGCACCCGGCTGGCGCGGACGGCCGCCACCGCCGTCGTGCACGGACCGGGCGCCGGACGCTGGCGCGCGGCGACCGTCATGACGAGCCTGGTGACCAGCGAGGTCCCCCTGGGCGCGCTCTGCCACCTGCTCGGCGACCTCGACCCGGGCATCACCGACACCGCGGCGCTGCTGCGCGAGGCCCGCCGCCGGCTCGCCGAGGAGGGCGTGCGCCGGCTCGTCGTCGTCGACGACGCCCACCTGCTCGACGCGACCTCGGCGGTGCTGCTCGCCCAGCTCGCCCGCGCCGGGCAGGCGTTCCTGCTGCTCACGCTGCCCGACGGCGCCGTCGCCCCCGACCCGTTCCGCGGGCTCGCCCGCGACGGCTACGCCCGGCGCGTCGAGCTGACCGAGCTCGACCGCGCGCAGTCCGACCACCTCGTCACCGCCACGCTCGGCGGGCACGTCGACGGGGTCACGCTCGACCGGCTGTGGGAGCTGTCGCTGGGCAACCCGCGCTTCCTGTGCGAGCTGGTCGACGGCGCCCGCGACGAGGGCGCGTTGCACCTGGCCGGCTCGGTGTGGCGCTGGGACGCGCCCCGGCATCCGCCGCGGCGCCTCATCGAGCTGCTCACCGACCGCTTCGGCGGGCTGGACCCGGTCGAGCAGGACCTCATGCGCACGCTCGCCTTCGGCCAGCCGCTGGGCTCGGAGATCCTCGGCATCGCTCCGGACACCGCGCTGGCGCGCCTCGAGGGCGAGGGGCTCATCACCTCGACGCGCGACGGGCGGCGCCTCGAGGTCGCGCTCGCGCACCCCCTCTACACCGAGCTGCTGCGCACCCGCGCCACCCCGCTGCAGGAGCGCGAGGTCTACCGGCGGCTGCGCCGCGCGCTCGAGGCGTCCGGCTCGAAGCGGGCGGCCGACCGGTACCGCCTGCTCGCCTGGCGGGTCGCCGAGGGCCTGCCCGTCGACCAGTCCGAGCTGCTCGACGCCGCCGTGAGCGTCTCCCCGGACGACCCGCGCACCGCCGAGCGCCTGCTGCGCGCGGCCGCCGACCACGGCGCGGGCTTCGACGTGCTGTGGCGGCTGGGCCTGCTGCGGGTGGACCTCGGCCTCTTCGACCCCGCCGAGTCGGCCTTCGCCAGCGCCGCCAAGCTCGCCGAGGCCAGCGACAGCGTCGCGCCGGCCCCCGACCCCGTGCTCGTGGCCACCGCCCGCTGCCGCAACCTCTCCTGGGGCCTGCGCGACGACGCCGGGGCGCTGGCCGCGGCGTCGACGGCGCTCGCGTCCGCAGCCCTCCGTGGCACCGCCGACAGCCCGCTCGCCGTCGCCCTCGGGGGCTTCGTGTGCCTGCTGGACCACCGGCCCGCCGCCGCGCTCGCCGCGGTGACGCCCCTGCTGGACGGCCCCGACGACGACCTCGCCACGCTCGCGGGCCTCGCCGTGGCCGCCCGGGCCCGGCTCCAGCTCGGCGAGGGCGAGCAGGCGGTGGCCCTCGCGGTCCGCGGACTCGCCGCCGGCCCCCGCCCGGGCGCGAGCTGGCTGACCGTCGAGCTGCGCATCGTGCGGTGGTGCGCGCTGCTGGGCATGGGCCACCTCGACGAGGCCGAGGCGCTGGCCCGGCGCTGGCACGTCGAGGCCGGACCGGGCGGGGTCTCCGAGCACATCGCGCTCTACCTGTCCTGGCTCGGCATCGTCGCCGGGCGCCGCGGGCGCCTGCACACCGCCGTGCGGCTCCTCCACGAGGCCGCGGCCGGGGTGTCCGCGCGCCGGTTCCCGTTCACGGTGCCGCTGGTCAGCGAGCTGGCGGTCGCGATGGCCGGGCTCGGGCGCACCACCGAGGCCCAGGACGTCCTGGCCGAGGCCCAGGGCCCCACGGGCGGCCCGCTGACCGGGTGGCTGCAGAACGCCCAGGTGTGGCTCGCCGGTGTCGAGGGCCGCACGACGCGGGCCACCGAGCTCGCCCTCCAGGCGCGCCCCGCCGCGTCGCACGCCGAGCGGCGGCAGGCGCTGCACGCCGCGGTGCGCCTGGGCGCGGGGCGTGCGGTCGCCGACGCGCTGGAGGCGCTGGC
>CADCTH010000291.1 GCA_902805495.1 uncultured Actinomycetospora sp. | reverse complement strand
TGGCGCGGTCGGCGGGGCCGTCGCGCGCCGGGTCCGGGGCGGGCACGCGGCTCAGGCGTCCGGGTCGAAGCGCGGGAAGGCCAGGTCGCCGGCGTCGCGCGCGGCGTCGCCGAGGGCCTCCTCGATGCGCAGGAGCTGGTTGTACTTGGCGACCCGCTCGGAGCGGGCCGGGGCGCCGGTCTTGATCTGCCCGCAGTTGGTGGCGACGGCCAGGTCGGCGATCGTGGTGTCCTCGGTCTCGCCGGAGCGGTGGCTCATCATGCAGCGGTAGCCGTACTGCTGGGCGAGGCTCACGGCGTCGAGGGTCTCCGACAGCGTCCCGATCTGGTTGACCTTGACCAGCAGGGCGTTGGCGGCGCGGCGCTCGATGCCCTCCTCGAGACGCTCGATGTTGGTGACGAAGAGGTCGTCGCCGACGATCTGGATGCGGTCGCCGACGTCGCCGGTGAGCTTGGTCCAGCCCTCCCAGTCGTTCTCCGAGAGCGGGTCCTCGATCGACACCATCGGGTAGGCGTCGAGCAGCTCGCCGTAGTACGAGCTCATCTGCGCGGCGCTGCGGGTCTCGCCCTCGAAGCTGTAGACGCCGTCGGCGTAGAACTCGCTGGCCGCGACGTCGAGCGCGAGCACGATGTCGCGGCCCGCGTGGTAGCCGGCCTCGCCGATGGCGGAGACGATGAGGTCGAGGGCCTCGCGGTTGTTGGGCAGCTGCGGCGCGAAGCCGCCCTCGTCGCCGAGCCCGGTCGACAGGCCCTTGCCCTTGAGCACCTTCTTGAGCGCCTGGTAGACCTCGGCGCCCCAGCGCAGGGCCTCGCGGAACGACTCGGCGCCGATCGGCGCGATCATGAACTCCTGGATGTCGACCCCGGAGTCGGCGTGCGCGCCACCGTTGAGGATGTTCATCATCGGCACCGGCAGCACGTGCGCGTTCGGCCCGCCGACGTAGCGGAACAGGTCGAGCTCGGCCGACTCGGCCGCGGCGCGGGCGACGGCGAGGCTCACGCCCAGCAGCGCGTTGGCGCCCAGGCGGGACTTGTCCGGCGTGCCGTCGAGGTCGATCAGCTTCTGGTCGACGACGCGCTGCTCGGCGGCGTCGATGCCGACCAGGCCGGGCCCGATCTCGTCGAGGACGCCGGCCACGGCCCGCTCGACGCCCTTGCCGAGGTAGCGGGAGTCGTCGCCGTCGCGCAGCTCGACGGCCTCGTGCTCGCCGGTCGAGGCCCCGGAGGGCACCGCGGCGCGGGTCAGCGTGCCGTCGTCGAGCGCCACCTCGACCTCGACCGTGGGTGTGCCCCGCGAGTCGAGGATCTCGCGCGCGCCGACCTGCTCGATGACCGCCACGGACCTTGCCTCCGATTGCTGCTGGGAGCCGACTGCCCCGCGGCCACCCGGTCGGGGCACGCCACGTCGCCCGCATCGTAGACGGCGGCCCCCGGTGGTCCGGGCACGCCACGCACGTCGCGACGGGCGTCAGGACATCCCCGGAGCGAGCCCTCGCGCGGTCCCGTGACGCCGCCTACGGTGACGGGGATGTCCGCCGCGCAGCCCGACCCCGTCGAACCTGACGGCCCCGGGGCGGTCTCGGCGGTGGCGGCGTTCCGCCGCGCCGAGGACCTCCTGGAGCGCCGGCGTCCCCTCGACGCCCTCAAGGCCCTCGCCCCCCTGCTCGAGGCCGAGCCGGAGGCCGCGTCCGTACACCTGCTCGCCGCGCGCGCCTACCTCGCGTCGGCGCAGTTCCAGCGTGCCGAGGCGGGCTTCCTGCGCGTGCTCGAGCTCGACCCCGCCGACCACTACGCCCGCTTCGCCCTCGGGCGCACGCTGCAGCGCCAGAGCCGCCTCGCCGAGGCCCGGGCCCAGCTGCGCATGGCCGTCGTGATGGACCCGCGCCCGGAGTACCAGGAGGCCCTGGGCGAGGTCAGCGCCAACATCGCCGTGCGCTCCGACCGCGCCGGCGGCACGGGCGCCTGAGCGCTCCGGGAACGTCAGCGAAGTGCCGTTGCGGACACTCATCGTCCGTATTCTTCCGTCGATCACCGGTTCGTGATCGACGGAAGAATACGGACACTCAACGTCCGTGACGCCACTTCGCTGACATCCCGGGACTACGCCTGGGACGCCTTCGCGTAGGAGTCGGCGGCGGCGTAGACGCGGCGGCCGTACTCGTCGGAGTTGTTGTACGACAGCACCGCCGCGCGCCAGCCCGGGCCGGTGGCGAGGTCGCGCCCGCCCGCGCAGAGGTAGCGGCCGGCGGCGAGGGCGGCGTCGTCGATGTTGTTCGGGTCCGCGACGCCGTCGCCGTTGCCGTCGGAGCGCCACTTCGCCCACGTCGACGGGATGAACTGCATCGGGCCGACCGCACGGTCGAGCGCCCGGTCGCCGTCGAGGACGCCGCCGTCGGTGTCGCCGATGGTGCGGTTGCCGCCGGTGCCGTCGAGGGGCACGCCGATGATCGGCGGCGTGACCTTGCCGTCGCCGGCGATCACCGCGCCGCGGTAGCGCCCGTGGTTGGACTCGATGCGGGCGAGCCCGGCGATCGTGACCCACGACAGGTTGCAGTCGGGCTGCTCGTTCTTCACCGCGAGGTCGGCGACGCCGTAGGCCTGCAGCGCGCGGGCGGGAACGTCGACGCGCCCGGCGATGCCGCTCGCCCAGCTCGCCAGCGTCGGCCGCCCGCCCGCCGCCGGGGCGGG
>CADCTH010000290.1 GCA_902805495.1 uncultured Actinomycetospora sp. | reverse complement strand
GGCGGGCGCACTGGGACGCGGTGCGCGCCGCGGCCCGTGGGGACGCCGGGGCGCGCGGGTTCCTGCGCGGCCGCGACGATGTGGTGGTGGTGGAGATCGGTGACGTCGCGGTCGGCGACGACCTCGACACCCCCGAGGACGTGCAGCGCTGGACCCATCGGACGCGGAGCAGTCAGGGGAGCACGCCGATGGGGGAGCCGGACCCGTCCGGCAGACGAGAGGAGGCGGGGCGGTGACCGTCCCCGGACCCGGTTACGCGATCACGGCACGCGTCGAGGCCCCGGCGAGCGCGACCGCGGCGGGCGACCTCGCCGTCGCCGTCGGGCGTGTCGGCGGGGTGATGACGGCGTTCGACGTCGTGGAGTCCCGCACCGAATCGATCATCATCGACATCAGCTGCAACGCGCTGTCCGAGGAGCACTCGGAGCAGATCACGCACGCCCTCGGCGCCCTCGACGGCGTGCGGGTGCGCAACGTCTCCGACCGCACGTTCCTCATCCACCTCGGCGGCAAGATCGAGGTCAGCCCCAAGGTCGGCCTGCGCACCCGCGAGGACCTCTCCCGCGCCTACACCCCGGGCGTCGCCCGCGTGTGCCAGGCGATCGCCCGGCGGCCCGAGGACGCGCGCAGCCTGACCATCAAGCGCAACACGGTCGCCGTGGTCACCGACGGCTCCGCGGTGCTGGGGCTGGGGAACCTGGGCGCGGCGGCGGCCATGCCCGTCATGGAGGGCAAGGCGGCGCTGTTCAAGCGCTTCGCCGGCGTCGACGCGTGGCCGGTGTGCCTGGACACCCAGGACACCGAGGAGATCATCCGCACCGTCCAGGTCCTCGCCCCGGTCTACGGCGGCATCAACCTCGAGGACATCGCCGCGCCCCGCTGCTTCGAGATCGAGGAGCGGCTGCGCGACCTGCTCGACATCCCGGTCTTCCACGACGACCAGCACGGCACCGCCGTCGTCGTCCTCGGCGCGCTGCGCAACGCGCTGCGCGTGGTCGACAAGGAGATGAACGACTGCCGGATCGTGGTCTGCGGGGTCGGGGCGGCCGGGTCGGCGATCATCCGCCTGCTGCTGCCGCTGGCGCCCGCGGACCTGATCGCGGTCGACGTCGACGGGATCATCCACCCCGACCGCCCGGGTCTGCACCCGAGCCTGGAGTGGGTGGCCGCGCAGACCAACCACGAGCGCCGCACCGGGACGCTGCGGGACGCGATGCCCGGCACCGACGTGTTCATCGGGGTCTCGGCGCCGAACCTGCTGCACGAGTCGGACGTCGCGACCATGGCGGACCGCGCCGTGGTGTTCGCGCTGGCGAACCCCGACCCGGAGATCGACCCGTCGCTCGCCCAGCGGCACGCCGCGGTCGTCGCCACCGGGCGCTCGGACTACCCGAACCAGATCAACAACGTCCTCGCGTTCCCGGGCATCTTCCGCGGGCTGCTCGACGCCCAGGCCCGGGGCATCACCGACGACATGCTGCTCGCCGCGTCGGCCGCCATCGGGGACGTGGTCGCGGAGCCCAACCCGCTGTTCATCGTGCCCAGCGTCTTCGACGCGACGGTGGCCTCGGCGGTGGCCGGCGCGGTGCGCGAGGTCGTCGAGCGCGCCCGCGAGGAGGGCGCGTCGACGGTCGACGTCGGCGCGGCCCTGGCGCTGGGCGAGGAGACGGCGAAGGCGGTGGAGGGGGCCGATGAGTGACCCGGACGCGGAGCGGAGCGGAGCCGGACCATCGACGCAGTCCGGTCTCACGCACGTCGACGCCAGCGGCGCGGCGCGGATGGTCGACGTCGGCGACAAGGAGGTCACGCGCCGCACGGCGACGGCCACCGGCGTCGTGCGCACCACCGCCGAGGTCACCGCGGCGCTGCGCGACGACACCGTGCCCAAGGGCGACGCGCTGGGCGTGGCCCGGGTCGCGGGCATCATGGGGGCCAAGCGCACGCCGGACCTCGTGCCGCTGTGCCACCCGATCCCGCTGGCCGGGGTGACGGTGGACCTCGAGGTCGGCGACGACCACGTCGCCATCACCGCCACCGCGCGCAGCGCCGACCGCACCGGCGTCGAGATGGAGGCGCTGACCGCGGTGGCCGTGGCGGGGCTGACCCTGCACGACATGATCAAGGCACTGGACCCGGCGGCGACGCTGGACGCGGTGCGCCTCGAACGCAAGGAAGGCGGACGCTCCGGTGTCTGGACCCGACCCGACGGCCGCTGAGTCGACCGCCGACCCGACCCGCCGGGCCCGGGTGGTGACGGCCTCCAACCGGGCCTCGTCCGGCGTCTACACCGACCGCGGCGGGCCGATCATCGTCGAGTGGCTGCGTGGGCTGGGCTTCACCACGCCCGACCCGGTGGTGGTGCCCGACGGCGAGCCCGTGGCCGCCGCGCTCCGCGAGGCCGTCGCCGACGGGGCGCACGTCGTCGTCACCACCGGCGGTACGGGCGTCGCCCCCACCGACGCGACGCCCGAGGCGACGCGGGCGGTCATCGACTACGAGGTGCCGGGGCTCGCCGACGCGGTGCGGCGGGCGGGCGCGGACAAGGTCCCGACGTCGGTGCTCTCGCGTGGCGTGGCGGGCGTCGCGAAGCGCACCCTGGTGGTGAACCTGCCCGGCTCCCCGGGCGGGGTGCGCGACGGGCTGGCCGTGCTCGAGCCGGTCCTCGCCCACGCCGTGGACCAGATTCTCGGAGGGGACCACCAGTGAGTGCACCGGAGACCGCCCGGGTCCTGCGCGCGACCGTCACCGAGGAGCCCCTCGACGTGGCCGAGCACGCCGCGCTCGTCGACGACGCCGCGGCGGGCGCGGTCGTCACGTTCGCGGGCGTCGTGCGCGACCACGACCACGGCCGCTCGGTGACCGCCCTGGACTACGAGGGCCACCCCAGCGCTGCCGCCGTGGTGGAGAAGGTGGCCGCCGACGTCGCGGCGAGCTTCCCCGGGGTGCGGGCGCTCGCGGTCACCCATCGCGTGGGCCCGCTGGGCATCGGCGACGTGGCCCTGGCGTGCGCCGTCGCCGGCGAGCACCGCCGCGAGGCGTTCGACGCCTGCAGCGAGCTCGTCGACGCCGTGAAGCGCGAGCTGCCCGTGTGGAAGCGCCAGGTCTTCACCGACGGCACCGAGGAATGGGTCAACTGCCCCTGAGCGGGCGCCTCGCCGCGCAGCGAAGGCGTTCCTGACTGCGTGGGACGCAGTCGAGGTGACCTTCGCTCCGGGAAGCCCGCGCCGCGTCAGGTCATCGTCAGCGTCTGGCCCGGGAGGATGAGGTCCGGGTCGGTGGCGATGTCCGGGTTGGCCTGGGCCAGCGAGCGCCAGGACGCCCCGTGCGCCGCGGCGATCGAGCTCAGCGTGTCCCCGGCCTTGACCGTGTAGCTGCCCGCCCCGGACGAGCCGGACGACCCGGTGTCGCGCACCGTCCGGGTCTCGGTGCTCTCGGTGCTCTCGGAGTCCTCGGCATCAGCGGACTCCGACGCTTCCGAGGACGACTCCGACGACCCCGACGGCACGCTGCTGTTGGGCGAGTCGTCGGTCTGCCCGGTCTTGCGCGAGCAGGTGGGCCAGGCGTTCATGCCCTGCTCGGCCTTGACGCGCTCGGCGACGCGGATCTGCTCCGCGCGGCCGGCGTCCTCGGGCTGGCCGGAGCCGCCGAAGGCACGCCAGGTCGAGTCGGTGAACTCCTGGCGCTTCCACACGGGCAGCTCGCGCTTCACGGCGTCGACGAGCTCGCTGCAGGCGTCGAACGCCTCGCGGCGGTGCTCGCCGGCGACGGCGC
>CADCTH010000289.1 GCA_902805495.1 uncultured Actinomycetospora sp. | reverse complement strand
CCCCGGGCCGCGCGCGCCCCGGCCACCACGGCCCGGCCGCGCGCGACGACGCCGACCCGGGCGGACGAGCCAACCTCGTCGACCAGCACCCCGCGGTCCACGACCTCGGTGCGCCCGTCGACCCGCGCCGACGACCCGGACGAGCCGGCCCCGCGGGACCGCCGCGAGACGGTGGGCAGCCGCGGGTTCGGCGACCTGGGGCCGTCCTCGGGGTCCGACGAGGCCCAGGACTAGGCCCAGGACCAGGCCAGGACGAGGGGAACCACCGCGGACCGACCGCCGTCCGGCGACCGCGTCCGCCACACCCGCCGACGTGATCGGCCTCGTCGCGAGGAGCGGTCGTCCCGCGACGACGGGTGACGAGGCCGTTCGGCCGCGTCACCCGATGCGGGAGCCCCCGGGTCCCGCTCATCGGGCACGGCCCTACGCTGGTCGCACGCGCACACGACGGAGCGGTGCGGGGTGGGACGCGGAGTAGCGTTTCCTGGTCAGGGACAACCGCTAGGGTGGCGCGACGCCGGGGGGAGTCCAGTCATCCGGGACGAGGAGTCGACCAGACGTGACCGCAGCGAGGGACGACCGATCCCTGGCCGGGGGACCCGACGGCCGGTCCCGCGGCCCGGGTGTCCAGCCCGATCGTGATCCCCCCACCGAGGACGCCTGGTACGGCGGACGACCGTAGCCCGACGGCTACGAGACGTCCTCGCGCCCCCGCGGGCGGCCTCTGGGCGTCGGCCGCCCGGGTGGCCCGGAGGAGACCGACAGCTCGGTCTTCGACATCGCCGACGATCGCCACGACGCCCTGTACGGGGCGCCGCGCACCGGACTCGACGCCGCGGGTCCGTCCCGCTCCGCGTCCGATGGGAGCCCGATGACCTACCCGACCGGGCCGGCCGGCCCGCCCGCCGGCCTGCGCTCACGCCCCCTGGGGCCGGCCGGTGCCCCGGCGCCGCCGTCCTACGGTTCGGGCCAGACGACGTCGGCCATGCCGTCGGGGCCGGGGGGCGGCCTGATCCCCACCGCTCCCCCGCCGCCGCCCTCGAACACGGCGCCGTCCGCGCCGCCGGACGGCTACGGCCTGCCGGCCCCGCGCGACGCGGCGGCGTCCAACGACGTCAACGACATGGTGGCGCTGATCCGGACGAGCTTCGCCGCGGTGTCGCACCGCACCGACGAGCTCACCCAGCTGTTCTACGGCTGGCTGTTCCGGATCGCGCCCGAGACCCGCGAGCTGTTCCCGGTGACCATGGAGCTGCAGCGCACGCGGCTGCTGCGTGCCCTGGTCCACGTCGTGCAGATGGTCGACCGGCCCGACGAGCTGTCGATCTTCCTGCGGCAGCTCGGGCGTGACCACCGCAAGTTCGGGGTCATCGGCGAGCACTACGACCGCGTCGGCGAGGCCCTGCTCGGGGCGCTCGGCGAGATCTCCGGCCCCCGGATCTGGACCCGCGAGGTCGAGGAGGCGTGGAACGGCGCGTACACGATCGTCGCGCAGGCCATGCGCGACGCGGCCGACGCCGAGCGCGGCCCCGCGGTGTGGATGGCGCGGGTCATGGAGCACCGCCGCATCAACCAGGACCTCGCCGTCGTGCGGGTGCAGACCAGCCAGCCGGTGCCCTACCTCGCCGGCCAGTACGTCAGCGTCGAGACCCCGCAGCGCCCGCGCATGTGGCGCTCGATGTCGCCGGCCAACGCGCCCGGTCCCGACTGCGTGCTCGAGTTCCACGTCCGGACGGTGCCGGGCGGCTGGGTCAGCCGTGCGATCGTCTCGCACGCGCGGGTGGGCGACGTGTGGCGCATCGGCCCGCCCATGGGCCAGATGACCCTCGATCCCCGCGGGCGCTCGGACCTGCTCATGATCGCCGGCGGCACGGGCCTCGCCCCGGCGCGCGCGATCGTCGAGCAGCTGATGATGGAGGGCACCGACCGCAAGGTGTGCCTGTTCGTCGGCGGCCGCACGTGGAGCGACCTGTACGACATCGAGGGCCTGCGCCGCAGCGCGCAGGAGTTCCCGTGGTTCACGGTCGTGCCCGTGGTCGAGGACCAGAACGACGCGCGCCGCCACGGCGCCGAGAACGGCACACTGGCCGAGGTCGTCGCGCGCTACGGCGCGTGGGCCGACCGCGAGATCACCATCAGCGGCTCGCCGCCCATGGTGCGCGCCACCACGAACGCGCTCCTCGACGCGGGGACGCCGTTCCGCAACATCCACTACGACCCCTACCACACCGACTGAGGCCGTCCGGGCGAGGTCGCTCGCCCGGGTGCCCACCGGCTCGACGAACGAACGGCGCTCTCGCTGCCACCGAAGCAGCGAGAGCGCCGTTCGTTCGTTCTCGGGGCGGGTCCTCAGGCGCTCGCGGTCTGGCGCGGGGCGAGCTCGACCGACAGTTCCGGCGGCTTGGCCAGCGTCTGGAAGACGACGCAGTAGCGCTCGGTCAGCTTGTGCAGCGTCGCGAGGGTGTCGGCGTCCGCGTCGGTGTCGAGGTCGAAGCGCAGGCGGATCTCGCGGAACCCGACCGGCGCGTCCTTCGCGACACCCAGGGTGCCGCGGAAGTCGAGGTCGCCCTCGGCGTGCACGCTGCCGCCGCGCACCTCGACGCCCATCGACGTCGACACCGCGCGCAGCGTGACCCCGGCGCACGCCACGAGGGCCTCGAGGAGCATGTCCCCGGAGCACAGCTGGGTGCCGTCACCACCGGTGGCGGGGTGCAGGCCGGCCTCGGCGATCGCCTGTGCGGTCTGCACACGGCAGGCGATGCCGGAACCGTCGACGTCGCCGTCGGCCTTCAGCGTGACGACCGCGGACTCGGGGTCGTCCTGGTACTGCGACTTGAGCGGACCCTGGCTCTCGGCGAGCTTCGTCTTGTCCATGTCCGCGATCCTCCCCCGTGATCGGTCGTGCGTCACCCGGTCGTCACGGGTGTCCGGACCCGTCGGGGTCGGCAGGCCGCCACCGCGGCCGCGCCGACCAGCGTGAACGCCGCCGAGATCGGCAGCGCATCGTTCCAGCCCGCGACGAGTCCCTCGGCGCCGCCGCCGAGCGACGGGCGCGTGGCCACGACGGCGATGACCGTCACACCGATCGCCGCCCCGACGTAGCGCGCGGTGTTGTTGGCGCCACCGCCCATGGCCCCGCGGCCCGGGGGCACGCTGGCCACGGCCTCGCGCCCGAGCGCCGCGTTGACCACGCCGCTGGCGGCGCCGGCGAGGGCGAGACCGGGGACCAGCGAGAACGGGGAGTCGCCCGTCGCGAGCCCGAGCAGCAGCAGCTGCCCGGCGGCGACGACCACGAGCCCGGCGGCGAGCTGCGGGCGCCCGGACCACGCGGCGGGCAGCCGGCGCGCCAGCACCGCGGTCACGACGCTCGTGCCCGACCACGCGAACAGCAGCAGCGCCCCGACCAGCGCCGTGCTGCCCAGGCCCCGCTCGACCACCGTCCCGAGGAACGACGTGGTCGCGATGATCCCCATGCCGGTGGCGAGCGCGCCGACGGTGGCGGCCACGAAGGCCGGCGAGGCGAACAGCGTCACGTCCAGCATCGGTGCGGTCCGCCGGCGCTCGAGCAGCACGAACACTACGAGCAGCGCGACGCCCACCGCGAGCAGGGCGAGCACGATCGGGCGCCCGAAGCCGGCGCGGCCCTCGACCAGCCCGGCGAGCAGGGCGGCGACGCCGGCGGCGAGGACGAGCACGCCCGGCAGGTCGACCGGGCGTGGCTGCGCGGCGCGCGACTCGGGCACGGCGCGGTGCGTGACGAGCGCCAGGACCAGGGCCGCCACCGCGCCCGCCCAGTAGGCGCCGGTCCAGCCGACGACGCGGTCGAGCCCGGCGGCCAGGAAGGGGCCGGCGGCGATACCGGCCCCGAGGCTCGCGCCCCAGACGCTGCTGGCGGTGCGCGCCCCGGGCGTGCCGGCCGGGAACGCGTGCCCGAGCAGGCCCTGGCTGCACGCGACCAGCGCCGCCGCGCCGAGGCCCTGCAGGATGCGCGCGACCACGAGCACGAACGCCGACGGCGCGAGGGCCCCGAGCACCGACGATGCGGCCAGCACGACCGCGCCCAGGACGAGGACGCGGCGCCGGCCGAGGTCGTCGCCCAGCGCGCCGACCGACAGCAGCGCCACGCCGAGCCCGATGCTCATCGAGCTGAGGATCCAGGCCTGCGCCGCGGGGCCCGCGCCCAGCGCGGCGGCCGTCGAGGGCAGCGTCGCGAGCGGCGTCGTGAACACCACGAGCGCGAGGAACGTGGCGGTCCCGGCGACGGCGAGGGTGGCGCGCGGGCGGTCGGCCGCCGGGGGCGAGGTCACGAACAGGGACGCTAGCAGCTCCGGGTTCGTTGGTTGAACCGAGTGCGCTACCGTGGTGCGGTGCCGCTGGGCCGCGACTACGACCGCCAGGACTGCGCGCCCGCCCGCGCCCTCGAGGTGCTGGGCGAGCGCTGGACCCTGCTCGTCCTGCGCGACTGCTTCTTCGGCGTCCGCCGCTTCGGCGACCTGCGGGCCCACCTCGACATCCCGCGCGCGGTGCTCGCCGACCGGCTGGCGACGCTCGTCGACGCCGGGGTCCTCGAGCGGCGCCCCTACGCTCCGGGGCGCGACGAGTACGTGCTCACCGCGGACGGGCTCGACCTGTGGCCCGCGCTGTTCACGCTCGCGCGCTGGAGCGACCGGCTGCGGGTCGGGCCCGGCGGCGGGGGCCGGCGCTTCCGCCACGCCGACTGCCCCGCCGGCGGCGCCGACCTCACCACCGGCGGGCTGTGCCCGGCGTGCGGGACACTGCCGCCGGCGACGTCGCTGGAGACCCGTTCGCTCGACCCGGACGAGGACGACGGCTCGCGCCCGGAGCGCGACGACGCGGTCAGCCGGGCGCTGCGCCACCCCCACCGGCTCGTGACTCCCCTCCCCTGACCTACGTGAGCGATCTTCGGGGCTATAGGCCCAGAGATCGCTCACGTGGGGAGGTCACCAGGCGCCGACGGGGCGGCGGATGGGGACGTTGGCGTGGTTGAAGAAGTTGGTCAGGGCGATCTGCGCGACGAGCCCCGCCAGCGCCGTCGGGTCGAAGTGCCGGGCCGCCTCGTCCCAGACGCTGTCGGGCACGGGGTCCGGGCGGTCGGCGATCCGGGTCGACGCCTCCGCCAGCCCCAGCGCGGCCCGCTCGGCGTCGGTGTAGCCCGGCGCCTCGCGCCAGACCGCGAGGAGGTCGAGGCGGTCCTCGGACTCGCCTCCCTTGCGCAGCGTCTTCGCGCCCGACTCGACGCAGAACGCGCAGCCGTTGATCTGGCTGACGCGCAGGTGCACGAGCTGCAGCGTCGTCTCCGGCACGCCCGCGCCGTGGATGGCGCCGATCATCGTGCCGACGCCCTCGCCCAGCCCGGGCAGGGCGCGGGTGAAGGTCTCGAGTCGTCCGGACATCGGTTTCTCCTCGTGGTCACGTTCGCCGCGGCGCGGCGGTCATGGAGGTGACGCACCCCGAGCGGAGGATGTGACCGATGGACGAGACCGATCTCGCCGCCGACTTCGAGACCCACCGGCCCCACCTCAAGGCGGTGACGCTGCGACTGCTGGGCAGCCCCGCCGAGGCCGACGACGCGGTGCAGGAGACGTGGCTGCGGCTGGCGCGCACCGACACCTCTGAGGTGGAGAAACTGCGCGCGTGGCTCACCACGGTGGCGAGCCGGGTGGCGCTGTCGATGCTTCGCAGCCGCGGGACCCGCGCCGAGTCGGACCTCGACGAGGCCCCGGCAGCGGCCGACCCCGATCCCGACCCCGAGGTCCGCGCGCTGCAGGCCGACGCGCTGGGTGGGGCGCTGCTCGTCGCGCTCGAACGCCTCGACCCCGCCGAGCGCCTGGCGTTCGTCCTCCACGACCTCTTCGCGGTGCCCTT
>CADCTH010000288.1 GCA_902805495.1 uncultured Actinomycetospora sp. | reverse complement strand
GGCCGGCGCGCTCCCCCGCGACCTGCGCGCCACCGTCGTTACCCACAGCCCGACGATCGCGGTGGCGCTCGCCGACCACCCCGGCGTCGAGGTCGAGATCCTCGGCGGCCGGCTCTTCCGGCACTCCATGGTCACGTGCGGTGCCGCCGCCGTGGAGGCCGTCGCGGGCGTGCGCGCCGACCTCTTCCTCCTCGGCGTCACCGGTGTCCACGCCGAGGCGGGGCTGACCACCGGCGACCGCGACGAGGCGGCGATGAAGCGCGCGCTAGCCGCCCACGCGGGCGACACCTGTGTGCTCGCGAGCTCGGAGAAGATCGGCGCGGCCTCGCCGTTCGCGGTGCTCCCGCTCGACGCCGTGAGCGGGGTGGTCACCGACGCCCCGGACGGACCGGCCCTCGACGCCCTCGTCGAGGCCGGGGTGACGCTGGTGCGGGCGTGACTCAGAACGTGGCCGCGACGTCCCGGGCGACGGCGTGCGCCTTCGTGCGCGCCTCGCCGGCGTCACCCACGAGCGTCGGGTGGAAGCGGATCTCGCTGATGTCGTCGATGCCGGTCCAGGTCAGCCAGTCCTCGAGGTAGGTGGACTGGAAGTCGCGGCCGAACTCGGGCCCGAGCGCCGGGCCCCAGACCGCGCTCGTGTAGACCACCGCCGCCCGCTTGCCGCGGCCCGCCAGCAGGTGGGAGTAGCCGGTCCCCGGATCGACCCCGAACACCATCCCCGGCTGGGACACCACGTCGATGAACTGCTTGAGGACGTAGGGGACACCGCCGTTCCACATCGGGACGCTCAGCAGCAGGCGGTCGGCGGCGTCGAAGCGCTCGAAGGCCGCGCGGGCCGCCCGCCACGCGGTGGCCTGTTCCCCGGCCGGCTCGGCGCCGCCGAACACGGTCATCTTGGCGCCGACCGCCGCGGGCCCGAACGACGGCAGCGTCCCGTCCCACAGGTCCCAGGTCTCGACGGTGTCGTCCGGGTGGTGCTCCCGGTAGACGTCCAGGAACGTCCCGGCGATCGCGAGCGACTCGCTGGCGGCGCCGCGGGGGCTGGCGGCGAGGTGCAGCAGGTGGGACATGGCTCCTCCACAACTAGGTGCGTACGCACGCAACATAAAGAGGTGCGTGCGCACGCGTCAAGTAGGGTCCTCCCGTGTCCTCCGCCGCTGCCGCCCCGCCGGACCCCGACGACCCCGGAGTGCGGGCCTGGTCGCTGCTGCTGCGCGCGCACGCCGCCCTCGTCCCCGTCGTGGGGCGCGAGGTCGAGCGGGGCGCGCACCTGCCCCTGAGCTGGTACGACGTGCTGCTCGAGCTCAACGCGGCGCCGGAGCGGCGCCTGCGCATCCAGGAGCTCGGTTCCCGCGTCGTGCTGTCCCGGTCGCGGATCAGCCGGCTGGTCGACGAGATGGCCGTCGAGGGCCTCGTCCGGCGCGAACCCGATCCGCAGGACCGGCGCGCGTCCTTCGCCGTCCTCACCGACGAGGGACGGGCCGGCCTGCGCCGCGCGGCACCGATCTACCTCGACGCCGTCCGGCGGCACTTCACCGAGCACGTCCGCCCCGACGAGCTCGCCGCGCTCCGCGACGCCCTCACCCGCGTGCTCGCCCCGCACGAGGGGCGCTGACGCGTACCCGTCAGCCCGGGACGGTCGCCGTGAACAGGTAGTAGCCGACGGCGCCGAAGAGCTCGCCGCGGCGGTGCCGCTCCTCGACGATCGCGCGCCAGCGCTCCCCCGCGTCGGCGTCGATCGCGCCGTCGCGGACGGCGGTGGCGCCGATGCCGCCGAAGTACTGGGCGGCGAGCTCCGGGTCGAACACCACCATCCGGCTCGCGATCGCGACGTCGGCCAGACCCAGCCCGGCGAGGCGCGCGGTCAGGTCGCGCACGAGACGCGCGTTCACCACGGCCGTGTCGGCCTCGTGGGCGAGCACGGCACGGACCAGGGCCACGTCGGGGACGTTGACGGTGTTGGTGTCGAAGTCGGGCTCGATGATCGCGATGCGGCCGCCGGGGCGGGTCACGCGCAGCATCTCGGCCAGCGCGCGGTCGGCGTCGTCGAGGTAGATCAGGACGCGCTCGGCGCGCGTCACGTCGGCGGCGTCGTCGGGCACCGGCAGCTGCTGCGCGTCGCCCTGCTCGAAGACCACGTCGAGCCCGGCCGCGGCCGCGCGCCGGCGGCCCTCGTCGAGGAAGGCCGCGGAGAGGTCGACGCCGGTGATCGTCCCGCCGGGCCGGACGAGTCGGGCGAGACGCAGCGTCTCCAGACCGAACCCGCAGCCGACGTCGAGCACGCGGCATCCCGGTCCCGTGGCGGTGCGCTCCACGGCCAGGGCCTTGAGCTCGCGCAGCAGCGGGAGGCGGTCGAACGCCTCGAGGGCCGCGACGTAGGTGGGCTCGACGGCGTGGTCGATGTCGGTGAAGTCGTGCAGCGAGATCGCCGGCTCACCGGGCGGGGTCGACTGCTCCACACCGGCGATCGTGGCCGATCGGCGCCCGGGGGGCCAGCAGTGGTCCGGACGCCGCGGGCGCGCGTGCCCCGTACGGTCGCGTCATGGACCCCGACGACGCGACGTCCGACCTGCGCGAGGCGATCGAGGCGGCCCACGAGCCGCGGGAGCACGTGCCCGCGCCGGAGTTCTCCGACGACGGCGGCGTGACGGTGTTCGACGAGTGGGGGCGTTCGGCGCGCCTCCAGCCGCTCGGCCAGCGCGTGCGCGTCACCCTCGTCGAGGACGAGCACCTGGTGGCCGAGGGCGAGGTGGACAACCCCACGCTCGTCGCGGGCATCGGGGCCGGCGGGTCGACCTACGAGGCCGTGGCCGCGTCCCTCGACCTCGAGAACGGGCCCGGCCACCGGTCGGGGTAGTACAGGGGAAAGGCTGTGGTCCCACGGGTATGAGGCGCGGGACCACAGCCCGGCAGACCGAGCGCGC
This sequence comes from uncultured Actinomycetospora sp., assembly GCA_902805495.1. Classification (GTDB taxonomy): domain Bacteria; phylum Actinomycetota; class Actinomycetes; order Mycobacteriales; family Pseudonocardiaceae; genus Actinomycetospora. The sequence continues at coordinate 44,648 of CADCTH010000288.1, read as the reverse complement.
ACCCTGACGGCGGCGCTCCGGTCAAGCTCCTCCGAGCGAAGCGGTGGAGATCAGTGCAGAGCTCAGATGGCGCGCACCGAGTCCGCCTGGGGGCCCTTGGCGCCCTGGCTCGACTCGAAGCTGACCCGCTGGTTCTCCTCGAGCGAGCGGAAACCGCCGCCCTCGATGGCGGAGTAGTGGACGAAGATGTCCTTGCCCCCGTCATCAGGAGCGATGAAGCCGAAACCCTTTTCGGCGTTGAACCACTTGACCGTGCCGTCGGACATGCATCCTCATTCGTGTCGGGATCGAACGGGTCTGGACCCGCCCCATGCTGTTGCCCGATCCCACGGCGACACGCGTCGGCGACGCGCTGTGCGAGCGGGGTCGATGTCACATGATCCACACAGCTCTGACACAGCGAGGAAGACGAGACGCAACTGGCGTGACCGTAGCACGGTGCCTGCCGCCCTCCCCCGGACGTACCCCGACGGGGGTCCGGGCGGAGGAACGGCGTCAGGCGGCCTGGACGACCTGCGGGCGGTAGCTCTCGATGATGTCCATGAACTCGCGGTGCTCGGCGGCGGGCACACCCAGGTGGCTCAGCGTCGCCGCGATCTCCAGCGCGACCGCGTCGAAGCCCGCCTCGTCGATCCGCAGCTCGTCGTGGGCCTTCACCATGTCCTGACCGGGGTAGCACGACGGCCCACCGGTGGCCTCGATCGACCACGCCGTGACCAGGAACTTGTAGCCCGGCGCGTTCGCGGCGACGCCGTGGTGGGCGTGCACCGCCTCGTTCGCGTTGACCGCGGCGTTGGCGAAGAGCCGGTCGACGAGCACGTCGACGGCGCCCGCGATGCCGTAGGCGCCTCCGAGGCGCTCGTAGAGGGTCTGCTCGGCCATGGTGTTCCTCCCCGGGTGACCGCCGGGCGCGTGGTGGACCGGCGTGACCCCATTCACGGTGGCCGAGCAGCAGCACCAGGTCAACGGTGCACAACCAGATAGCGTCCTACCGGCTCACCGGGCCGGCGCGGGGACCGCCGCGCGATCCTCGACGGCCGCCCGGTGACGCAGCAGCAGCTGCCGCCCCACGAGCACGCCCGCGCCGGCGACGACCATGGCGATCGCGGCGACGACCCACGCCGTGGCGAACGAGAGCTGCGTGGCCAGGAGCCCGAAGCCGACCGGCCCGAGGCACCCGCCGGCGTACACGCCCACCTGCACGATGGCCGTCGCCGCCGCCGGTGCCGCCGGGTTCAGGCGCACCACGGCGAACTGGAGCAGCCCGGGCCACGACCAGCCGAGCCCGAAGCCCAGGACCGTCCCGACGACCAGGGCGACCGACCCGGGCACGGCGAGCAGGACGACCCCGGCGCCGCCCAGGATCAGCGACCCGGCGACCACGGCGACGTGCCCGCCGGTGCGCCGGTCGGCGAGCCAGCCGTGCAGCATCCGCACGAGCACCGCGACGACGCTGCCGAGCGTGAGCACGCGCTCGGCGAGGCCGAGCTCGACGCCCTGGTCGACCGCGGAGGCGACGAGGAAGATGCTCAGCCCGGTCGAGCTCGCGGCCCCGAGCCCCGCCGCGATGCCGATCACCGCGAGCGCCGTCGTCGCCCGGTCCGCGGTGCGGTCGGTCGCGCGCGACTCCGGGCCGGCGCCGCGTGGTGCCGCGGCCAGGGCCGCCAGCGCCAGCACGGCGGCGATCACGTAGGCCCAGCGCCACCCGACGGTCAGACCCACCGTGGGTACCGCGAGCCCCGCGAGGAGCGTCGCCAGCGGGACGCAGGCCTGCTTGACCCCGAACGAGAGCCCGAGGCGGGCGGCCGGCATCGCCCGCGCGAGCGTGAGGTTGGTGCTGAGCTGGCCCATGACGTTGGTCCACGCCCCGGCGAGCACGATCGCGACGACGGCGGCGTAGCTGCGGGCGAACGCGGCGGTCAGCAGCATGGCGATCGCGGCGCCGACCAGCGCGATCCGGCTGGTCGCGCGCGACCCGAGGCGCTCGACCAGCTTGCCGACGGGCAGCGACACCAGCGCCGACACCCCGAAGTACGCGGAGACCACGAGGCCCAGCGCGGCGGGATCGAAGCCCAGCTCGGCGCCGACCTGCACCGACAGCGCGCCGAGCAGGAACACCGGCAGCACCGTCGCGGTGGTGATCGCGACGGCGCCCGTGCCCACGCGCAGGGCGGACTGTCCCGACTGCTCCGTCATCGTGAGCAACGCTAAACGACGGTCGGGCGTGCGCGGGCCCGGCGCGACCCACACCACGGTGGTGCCGGGAGCTCCTACCTCGGCCGGGCGGCGTCGACCAGGGCCAGGACGCGGTCGGTGGAGCGGGTGATGTCCTCCCGCGTCGTCGACCAGTTCGAGACCGACAGCCGCAGGGCGGGGCGGCCGTCCCACACGGTGGTGCCGATCCAGCAGGTGCCGTCGCGCTGGACGGCGGCCGCGAGCTCGCGGGCGTCCAGGCGGCGCGGCCGGAAGAGGACCTGGTTGAGCTCGACGGCGTTGAGCACCTCGATCTCCGGGTGCCGCGCGAGCTCGTCGGCGGCCTGGCGGGCGAGGGCGCAGCAGCGTTCGACCAGGTCGGCGACGCCCCGGCGCCCGAGGCTGCGCAACGCGGCGTAGACCGGGGTCGCGCGCGCCCGCCGGGAGCTCTCGGGGACGCGGCTCGAGGGGTCGAGCTCGCCGAAGCCGATGTAGGCCGCCGAGGTCGTCAGTGCGCCGGCCAGAGCCGCCCCGTCGCGGACGACGGCCATGCCGCAGTCGTAGGGGACGCCCGGCCACTTGTGCGCGTCGACCGCCCACGAGTCGGCGCGCTCCACGCCCGCGACCAGGTGCCGGCGGCCCGGCGCCGCGGCGGCCCACAGCCCGAAGGCGCCGTCGACGTGCAGCCAGGCGTCCGGCCGGGCCGCCAGGGCGTCGGCGATCGCGGCGAACGGGTCGCTCGCCCCGGTGTCGACGTTGCCGGCCTGGGCGCACACGAGCACCGGGCCGTCGAGGTCGTCGAGCCGGGCGCGCAGCGCGTCGGCGCGCATCCGCCCCTGGTCGTCCACCGGCACGCGCACCGCCCGGCCGGAGCCGAACCCGAGCAGGCGCAGGGCCTGGAGCAGGGTCGCGTGCGCCTGCTCGCCGATCACCACCGTCGGCACGGGCGCGCCCGCGAGCCCGTCGGACTCGACGTCCCAGCCCTGCCCGAGCAGCAGCGCGCGGCGGGCCGCGGCCAGGCAGGACACGTTGGCCATCTGCGCGCCGGTGCCGAAGCCGACCGTCGCGTCGCCCGGCAGCCCGAGCAGGTCGAGCACCCATCGCGCGGCCGTCTCCTCGACCACCGCCGCGGCCGGGGACATCGCGTAGAGGGCGGCGTTCTGGTCGGCGGCCGTGACCATCCAGTCCGCGCCCAGCGCCGCCGGCAGCGCCCCGCCGGTCACGAAGCCGAAGTAGCGCGGACCGGCGCTCGCCACCAGTCCGGGCTCGATCGCCGCGGCGAGGTCGTCGAGCACCCGGCTCGCCGGTTCGCCCTCCTCGGGCAGCTCGGCGTCGATCCGCGCCCGCATCGTCGCCGGCGCGACGGGCACGCCGACGGGCCGTTCGCCCAGCCCCGCGAGCCAGTCGCCCGCCCACCGCCGCGCCCGGTCCAGGACGTCGTCGAACACGCTCAACGCGGCCGGACCCACCCCGTGACGAAGGCGAAGTGGTCGTCGAAGCGGATCACGGGCTCGTCGCGGTAGGCGTGGCGGAACTGCGCGATGCCCGCCTGCAGCTCGTCCTCGCTGAACTCCCCCAGCACCGAGAGGTACCGCGACTCGAGCAGGTGGACGTAGCGCTCGCGGTCGATGGTGGTGTGGAAGGTGCGGTGGTTGACCGACGTCCGCAGGCCCGCCTCGGCGAGCACGTCGACGATCTCCTGGGGCTCGGGCTGCAGCTCCCGGAACCGCTCGTGGGCATCCTGGAACAGGGGGTGGTGCAGCGTCCGCGGCAGCATCACCACCAGCAGGCGCCCGTGGCGCGAGAGCAGCCCGACCAGCCCCTGGAGGGTCGCGCGGCGGTCGGCCAGGTGGTGGATCGACTCCTTGAGCACGATCGCGTCGAGCGGGACGCCGTCGGGCAGCCCGACGCGCCCGGAGGCGAGGTCCTCGGCGCCGGCGAGCAGCGGCCGCAGCCCTGGCACGCGCGGGAGCTGGTCGAGCATCGCCGGCACGGGGTCGACGCAGAGGACGGGCCGCTCGGGACGGACCTCCTCGCAGAGCCGGCGCGTGTAGAGGCCGGTGCCGCAGCCGATGTCGGCGATGGCGTCCGAGCCGCCGAGACGCAGCGCGCCGACGATCGCCTGCGCGAACCCGCGGACGTACTCGGGGTCGTAGTCCCACTGGTCGTCGTAACCCGCGGCGACGCTCTCGTAGTGCTCGGCGATCCGATCGCTCATGACGGCTCCCTGGCGCGCGGCGACGGCCCCGACCACGGGGTGCGGGCGCGGGCCAGGGTGGCAGATCACCCGCACGTCGGGCGAGGTCTGGTGCCGGGCAGACCGACGTGGCAGCGTTCCGTGCGTGGACATCGGACCCGTCCGGCGGCGCTTCACCGCCGAGCCCGCCAGCTCGCCCGTGCCCGGCGAGGAGCCCTCGGTGCACGAACCCTCGGCGCTCGAGCGGACCCGGCCCGCCGAGCCGGCCCCGCAGGACGCCACGACGAGCACCGGGACCCTGCGCTCCCCGTGAGCCTCCCGCTCGTCCCCCCTCGCCGGGACCCGGCGGCCCTCGAGGCGCTGCCCGCCCCGGATCTCCCCCACCCCGTCGTCGGCTGGCGCACGTGGCGCGTGGGCCGGCGGGCCCAGCGGCGCGCGGAGCTGGTCGCGCCCCTCGCCGGCGTCACCTGGCCGTCACGGCACCCGATGATCGCGTCGTGCGGGTCGGCGCGGCACACCCCGCCCGGTGACCGCTGCCGGTGCGGCCTCTACGCCGTCTCCGACCCGGGCTCGCTGGAGTGGGGCATCTCCGATCACGAGGTGCTCGGCGTCGTCGCGCTGTGGGGCCAGATCGTCGAGGGCGGGCGTGGCTGGCGCGCCTCGCACGCCTACCCGCGCTTCGTGCTCACCGGCCCGAGCATCGCCGGCGAGCAGCGCGCCGCGCTCTCCCGCCGCTACGGCGTGCCGGTGCACCGCTCCGAGGTGCCGCCGCGCGACCTCGCCGCCCTGCTGAGCGACGAGCCCGCGGTCGCCGACCGCCTGCGCCACGGGAAGGACGGCGAGGTCGAGACCGTCCTGGCCGAGCGCATGCCGGTGTGGACGCAGCGCTGGCACGACCGGCGGGCGCGGGCCGAGGCCGCCGCCCGGCGACCGCGCGCGATCCTCGCCGGACGGTGGCGCCGCAGCTGACGTCACGGGGAGTACCGTCAGCGACGTCGGGGATCTCCTGCACGACGGCGAACGCGCCGTCGTCGTCGTCGGCGCAGTCCTCGCCCGGTCACCGGACCGGAGACGGGAGTGCCGGCATGAGCCCGGCCTCGACCTCCTTCCCCGCCGCCACCGCCGATCGCGACCAGACCGCCGGCGGCTCGCACTCCGTGCGCCTGCGCCTCAAGCCCATCGCCCCGGTGTCGGGGTACGTGGACGGGGGCTGGTGGCCCCGCTCGCGCGACCTGTCCGCCGAGCTGCCCGCGGTGTTCGCCGAGCTCGGTGACCGCGTCGGACCGGTGGCGCGCGTCTCCTACCACCTCGACGGCTGGGACGCCGCGCCCCGGCGCATGCCGGCCCGCGCCGCGCGGCTCGAGGGATTCCGCACGACCGACCCCCACACCCTCACCGTCGTCGGCCGCCAGGGAGCACGGCTCGTCCTGCTCGTGGTGCCGTCCTCGACGCCGGACGCCACCGCGGAGGCCGCCCTCGACGCGGCGTCGATCGCGGGCGACGCGCACTCCCCCGCCGACCTGCTCGCCGGCGCCGGCTCCTGAGCCGGCACCGCGACTCCCGACCGCTCCACCGGAGGACGACCCCATGAGCTCCACCCCGGCCTCGACCAGCCCCGAGACCACCCAGTACACGCAGGACACGCAGGACACCCACGACACCGGCGCCGACCCGTCGTGCAGCGTCTGCCCGCACACCTGGTCGGAGCACGACGCGCTCGGGCGGCGCTTCTGCACCGCCACCCGCGACGTGGGCTGGTCGCGGGGCTGCATCTGCCCCGCCGGCACGGCCTGACGCCGCTCGGCGATCCCGAGAAATGTCGCCGTCGCACGGCGGCCGTACCGCGCGGTAGTGCCGTACGGTGCACCGCCGCCGATGCCGCGCGCCGAGGTCGGTCGCGTACGACCAATCGGCCGAACAATCGACGATATGTTCCCGTTACCGCAGTTCGTGTGAACTGCGGTAGCGCTTTCCCCTCCTTTTTCCAGGACTGGCGGGAATGGCGGGCCGCACGCATTCTCGGGGCATGAGAGCGGCACAGCGGTACGACGACGTGGTGATCACCGGACTGGCGCACGTCGACGCGCCACACGTGGTCACGTCCACCGAGCTCGAGGACCGGCTCGCCGGGACGCTGGCGCGCCTGCGCATCACCCCCGGCCTTCTCGAGAAGCTGTCGGGCATCGCCGAGCGCCGTGTCTGGGACGAGGGCACGATGCCCAGCGAGGTCGCCGCGCAGGCCGGCGAGCGCGCCCTGGCGCAGAGCGGCGTCGCCCGCGACGACATCGGCGCGCTGATCAACACCTCGGTGAGCCGCGACCACCTCGAACCGTCGACGGCGAGCATCGTCCACGGGCGGATGGAACTGTCGCCGGAGGCGCAGAACTTCGACCTCGGCAACGCGTGCCTCGGATTCCTCAACGGCATGAACACCGTCTCCACCATGATCTCGGCCGGCGAGATCGACCACGGACTCGTGGTGGCCGGCGAGACCAGCCGGTTCGCGATGGAATCGACGATCGCGCGCCTCGCGGGCGACGACGCGACCCGCGAGATGTTCCACGACCAGTTCGCCACCCTCACCGTCGGGTCGGGCGCGGTGGGCATGGTGCTCTCGCGCGCCGACGGCCCGGGCGGGCACCGCTACCTCGGCGGGCTCGGGCGCGCCAGCACGATGGGCAACGCCGAGCTCTGCGTCGGGCAGGCCGACGAGATGCGCACCGACTCGAAGGGCCTGCTGATGGCGGGCATGGAGCTCGCCGGGCGCGCCTGGAAGGACGCCGTCGCCGCGTTCGACTGGGACACCGAGAGCTACGACGTCTACTGCCTGCACCAGGTCAGCAAGGTGCACACCCGCGCGGTGTCCGCGCAGCTCGGGCTCGACCACGACCGCTTCCCGTCGCTCTACCCGCGCTTCGGCAACACCGGACCGGCGGGCGTGCCCACCGTGCTGTCGAAGGCGGTGGAGGACGGCACCGTGGTCGACGGCTCCCGCGTGATGCTCATGGGCGTGGGCAGCGGGATCAACGCCGCGGCGGCCGAGGTGATCTGGTGACGGCCGCGACGACCCTGCCGGGGTTCGACTTCGTCCAGAAGACCGTCGACATCGGCGGCCACACCATGGCCTACGTCGACGAGGGAACCGGCCCGCCCGTCCTGCACGTCCACGGCAACCCGACCTGGTCGTTCTACTTCCGGTCGCTGCTCGCGACGCTGCCCGGTGACGGCTTCCGCGCGATCGCGCCCGACCACATCGGGATGGGCCGCTCCGACAAGCCCGCGCTCGCCGACTACCCGCACACGCTGGCACGCCGGGTCGCCGACCTCACCGCCTTCGTCGACGCCCTCGACCTCCACGAGCCGCTCTCGCTCGTCGTCCACGACTGGGGCGGGCCGATCGGCCTGTCCTGGGCCGTCGAGCACCTCGACCAGGTCGACAAGGTCGTCGTCCTCAACACCGGCGCCTTCCCGCTGCCCGCCGACAAGCGCATCCCGTGGTCCCTGCAGGCCGCGCGGCTGCCGGTCATCGGCGACGTCGCCGTGCGGCGGCTCAACGCGTTCTCCCTCGGCGCGCTCGCGCTGGGCAGCGGCCGCTGGGTGCTCGGCGCCGAGGCCCGCCGCGGGCTGCTCGCGCCCTACGACAGCCCGGCGCACCGCGTCGCCGTGCACGCGTTCGTCCAGGACATCCCCACCGGACCGGCCGATCCCGCCCACCCGGTCCTCGTCCGCCTCGCCGAGCGCCTGCCCCTGCTGGACGCCCTCCCGGTGCAGGTGCACTGGGGCATGAAGGACCCGGTGTTCGACGGCACGATCCTGCGCCACCTCGAGGGCCGGCTGCCGCACGCCGACGTGCACCGCTACCCCGACGCGGGCCACTACGTCCTCGAGGACGCGGCCGACCGGATCGTCCCGAGCGTCCGCGCGTTCCTGGCGGCGGGCCGGTGAGCACGGCCGCCCCCGCGACCACGCTCGACGGCATGCTCGCCGCGCACGCCGCGGAGCGTCCCGGCGACGCCGCGCTCGTGCTGCCCCACCTGCTCGGGACGCGCACCGTCACCTACGCCGAGCTGCAGGGACGGGTCGAGGACGCGGCCGCGGGGCTGCTCGCCGCCGGCGTCGGCGCGGGCACCCGCACCGCGCTGCTCGTCCCGCCGACCGCCGACTTCTTCGTCCTGGCCTACGCGCTGCTGCGGGTCCGCGCGGTGCCCGTGGTCGTCGACCCGGGGATCGGGCTGGACCGGGTGCGCTCCTGCCTCGGCGAGGTCGCCCCGGAGGCGTTCGTCGGCGTCGCGAAGGCCCACCTCGCGCGCCGGGTGCTGGGCTGGTGCCCGAGCGCGTGGATCGCGGTCACCGCCGGACCCGTCCCCGTCCCCGGCACCACCTGGCTGCGCCGCCTCGAGCGCGAGGGCGCCCGGCTCGTGGCCCACCGACCGCACACACCGAGTGCCCGGCGCGACGGGACCCCCGCCGCCATCCTGTTCACCAGCGGCAGCACCGGCCCGCCCAAGGGCGTCGAGCACCACGAGGACGGGCTCCTGGCGCAGGCCGGCCTCGTCCGCGACCTCTACGGGCTCGGCCCCGGCGACGTCAGCCTCGCGACCTTCCCGCCGTTCGCGCTGTTCGGCCCGGCGCTGGGCATGACGACGGTCGTGCCGCGGATGGATCCGACCCGGCCGGCGAAGGTCGTGCCGTCGCGCCTGGTCACGGCCGCGCGGCGCACCGGCGCCACCGTCATGTTCGGCTCCCCCGCCGTCCTCGACCGCCTCGGCCGCGGCGCCCCCGCCGGGACGCACCTCCCCGCCCTGCGCCAGGTGATCTCGGCCGGCGCGCCCGTGCCGCGCGACGTCCAGCGCCGGGTGCTCGCCCTGCTCGGGCCCGGCGCGCAGGTCTTCACGCCCTACGGTGCCACCGAGGCGCTGCCCGTCGCGTCGATCGGCAGCGACGAGCTGCTCGACCTGCCCGAGGACGGCATCTGCGTCGGGCGCCCGGTGCCCGGCGTCGACGTGGCCCTGATGCGTGTCGCCGAGGGTCCGGTCGACGCCCTCACCCCGGACCGGCACGTCGCGCCGGGCGAGATCGGCGAGGTCGTCGTGCGCGGCCCCGTCGTGAGCCCCGCCTACGCCGACCGCCCGGACGCGACCGCGGCGGCCAAGGTGACGTGGGACGGCGTGCTGGCGCACCGGACGGGCGACCTCGCGAGCACCGACGACGAGGGTCGGCTGTGGTTCGCGGGCCGCGTCGCGCACGTCGTCCACACCGCCGCCGGGCCCCTCCACAGCGTCACGTGCGAGGAGCTCCTCAACCGGCACCCGGCCGTGCGCCGCACCGCGCTGGTCGGCGTCGGGCCCGAGGGCGACCGCACGCCGGTGGCCGTCGTCGAGATGCTCCGCGGGGCCCGTCTGACCGCCGGGGTCGTCGAGGAGCTGCGCGCCCGCGCCGCCGCGGACACCCGTACGCAGCCGATCACGACCTTCCTCGAGCACCGGTCGCTGCCCGTCGACCCGCGGCACAACTCCAAGATCGACCGTGAGGCGCTGGGCCACTGGGCCGCGCGGGTGCTCGCGTGAAGGCGCTGGTCACGGGGGGCGGCGGCTTCCTCGGCGGCGCGGTGGTCGACGCCCTGCTGGCCCGCGGCGACGACGTCGTCAGCCTCGCCCGCGGCGACTACCCGGCGCTGCGCGAGCGCGGGGTGACGACGCTGCGCGGCGACCTGGCCGACCCGGGGTCCTCGCGGGCGGCGGTCGAGGGCTGCGACGCCGTCGTCCACGTCGCCGCCAAGGCCGGCGTCTGGGGCAGCACCGCGGACTTCCGGCGCAGCAACGTCGACGGCACCCGCGTGCTGCTCGACGCCTGCCGCGACGCCCGCGTCCGGCGGTTCGTCTTCACCAGCACGCCCAGCGTCGTGCACACCGGGCACGACATCGCCGGCGGCGACGAGTCGCTGCCCTACGCCACCCACTTCGACTCGGCGTACCCCGAGACGAAGGCGGAGGCCGAGCGCCTGGTGCTCGCCGCGGACGGCCCCGACCTCGCGACGGTCGCGCTGCGCCCGCACCTGGTGTGGGGCCCGGGCGACACCCAGCTCGTCCCGCGCATCCTCGAGCGCGCCCGCCGCGGGCGGCTGCGCTTCGTCGGCGACGGGGAGGCGCTCATCGACACCACCTATGTCGACGACGCCGCGCAGGCCCACCTCGACGCCGCCGACCGTCTCGCGCCGGGCTCGGCGTGCGCCGGCCGGCCGTACTTCATCACCTCCGGCGACCCGCGCCCGGTGCGCGAGCTGGTCAACGGGATCGTCGTCGCCGGCGGGCTGGAGCCGGTGCACGGCACCGTCCCGCTGCCCGTCGCCGTCGCGGCCGGTGCGGCGGTGGAGACGGTGTGGCGGGTGCTCGAGCGCTTCGTGACGGTCGACGACCCGCCGATGACCCGCTTCCTCGCCCGCCAGCTGGCCACCGCGCACTGGTTCGACATCGCCGCCGCGCGCCGCGACCTCGGCTACGTCCCGCGGGTGCCGCTGGACGAGGGGTTCGCCCGGCTCGCGGCCTCGCTGCGCGTCGGTACCTGACCCGCTCGCCCCTCGTGCACGGCCTCGACCGGGGCCAGTCCCGCCGCGCCCGCGGCGCGCGCGAACGCCGCGAGGACGGCCCGGGCGGTGGGCCGCTCGCCGGTGTGGGGCAGGTGGGCGATCGAGATCGTGCGCGACAGGGGCCGCGCCAGCGGCACGACGACGACTCCCCGGGACGGGCAGAAGACCCGGCCCAGGTCGCTGACCAGGGCGACGCCGAGCCCGGCCGCGACCATGGCCAGCGCCGTCGCCGAGCTGTCGACGTGGTGGCGCACGCGCGGGTCGAATCCCGCGCGGCGGCACGCGGTGCGCACGGCCCGGCCCCAGTAGGTGTGCGGCCCGGAGAGGATCCAGTCCTCGTCGGCGAGCGCCTCGAGCGCGGCGCCGGGGCCGTGGGCTGAGCCGTCGGCCACGGCGAGGTGGATCTCGTCCTGCCCCAGCGGGACCACGCGCAGGTCGGCCTTCCACGGCTCGGGCGCGTCGGGGTAGTCCAGCAGCAGCGCCAGGTCGAGGTGGCCGTCGCGCACGTCGGTGACGACGCTCTCGCCGTCGCCCTCCACGCTGTCCAGCGTGATCCCGGGGTGCCGCGCGGCGAGGTCGGCGAGCACCGCGGGCAGCACGCCGGCCCCGGCCGCCGGGAAGACGCCCACCGTGAGGTGCGCGGACAGGGTCTGCCGCGCGCCCTCCACCGCGGCGCCGGCCCGGCGCTCGGCGGCGAGCAGGACCTCGGCGTGCTCGACGAGCACGCGCCCGACCTCGCTGAGCCGCACGCCGCGTCCCACCCGCTCGAGCACCGGGGCGCCGGCCTCGACGCTCAGCGCCTCGAGCTGCTGGGACACCGCCGACGGCGAGTAGTGCAGGGTCGCCGCGGCCGCGTTGACCCCGCCCCGCCGCGCCACCTCCCGCAGGGTGCGCAGGCGGCGCAACGACAGCTCCATGAAGCAAAGCTTGACACCGGTGTCAACAAGTGTCCGCTGGACCTGAACGATCGCGACGGACGAGACTGAACCGCGATTCGTCGAGAGGGGTCTGCGTCCGCATGAGCGCGTTCAACGGTGATCGGCACGTCCTGCCCGAACCCGAGGTGCCCGTCGGCGTGGTCACCGCCCTCGGCATCGACGAGCAGACCGCGCCGTTCACGCCGGTCCGTCCCACCGCCGCCCCCGGCGACGCCCCCAACGTCGTGGTGGTCGTCCTCGACGACCTCGGGTTCGGCACGTCCAGCGCCTTCGGCGGCCCCTGCCGGATGCCGACCGCCGACCGGCTCGCGCAGGACGGGCTGCGCTACACGCGCTTCCACGTCACGGCGCTGTGCTCCCCGACCCGCCAGGCGTTGATGACCGGCCGCAACCACCACTCGGTCGGCATGGGCGGCACCACCGAGATGGCCACCTCGGCGCCCGGCTACACCGGCTTCCGTCCGCGCAGCGCGGCGACGATGGCCCGCACCCTGCAGGCCAACGGGTACTCGACCGCGGCGTTCGGCAAGTGGCACCAGACCCCGCCGTCGGAGATCAGCCCGGTGGGACCGTTCGACCGCTGGCCCACCGGCGAGGGCTTCGACCACTTCTACGGCTTCATGGGCGCCGAGATGAACCACTGGTCGCCGCTGCTCTACGAGGGCACCCGGCCGGTGGAGCCCGTCCGCGGGCACGGGTACCACCTCACCGAGGACCTCGTCGACCACGCCGTCGACTGGGTGCGCACCCAGCGCACGATGACCCCCGACCGCCCCTTCTTCACCTACCTGGCGTTCGGGGCGTCGCACGCGCCGCTGCACGTCGCGCCGGAGTGGCCGGAGCGCTACCGGGGCGCGTTCGACGACGGCTGGGACCGGCAGCGGGAGCGGACGCTGGCCCGGCAGAAGGAGCTGGGCGTCGTCCCGGAGCACACCGAGCTCGCCCCGTGGGCCGAGGGCGTGCCCCGCTGGGACGAGCTCGGCGACGACCAGCGCGCGCTCGGGACGCGGTTCATGGAGACCTTCGCCGGCTTCACCGAGCACGCCGACACCCAGCTCGGGCGCTTCGTGGCCGCGCTGGAGGAGCTCGGCGAGCTCGACGACACGCTGTTCGTCTACCTGCTCGGCGACAACGGCGCCTCGGGCGAGGGCGGCCTCGAGGGCACGCTCGTCGAGCACCGCCTCGGCCACGGGATCGTCGACGACCCCGCGGAGATGATCACCCACCTCGACGAGCTGGGCGGGCCGCACAGCTACCCCATCGCCCCCGTCGGCTGGGCGCTGGCCATGAACACCCCGTACCGGTGGACCAAGCAGGTGGCCTCCCACTTCGGGGGCACCCGCGACGGGCTGGTCGTGCACTGGCCGCGCGGGATCGCCGACCGCGGCGGGCTGCGACACCAGTTCCACCACGTCATCGACCTGCTCCCGACCGTCCTCGACTGCGCCGGCCTCCCCCAACCCACCAGCGTCGACGGCGTCGCCCAGCAGCCGATCGAGGGCGTGAGCATGCGCCACACGTTCGACGCCCCCGCGGCGCCGGACCGCCGCCGCACCCAGTACTTCGAGATGTGCGGCAACCGCGGCATCTACCACGAGGGCTGGACGGCGGTGACCCGTCACGGCGTCCCCTGGGAGATGGTCGGGGCCGGCGGGTCGTTCCGCGACGACGTCTGGGAGCTCTACGACACCCGGGCGGACCCGAGCCAGGCCCACGACGTCGCCGCCGAGCACCCCGAGCGGCTGGCGGCGCTGCAGGAGCTGTTCCTCATCGAGGCCGCGAAGTACCGGGTGTTCCCGCTCGACGACCGGGTGACCGAGCGGGAGAACCCGCAGATCGCCGGCCGGCTCGACCTGCTCGACGGGCGCCGCTCGGTCACCTTCCACGGCCGGACGCGCCGCCTGATCGAGGAGGCGACCCCGAACGTCAAGAACACCTCGCACACGGTGGTCGCCGACGTGGAGGTCGACGGGGACACCGAGGGCGTGGTCGTCGCCCAGGGCGGGCGCTTCGGGGGCTGGGCGCTCTACTGCCGCGAGGGGCGGCCCTGCTACGTCTACAACTTCTTCGGGCTGCGGGTGCACACCGTGCGGGCCGAGGAGCCGCTCGCCCCGGGACGGCACGAGGTCCGCATGGACTTCTGCTACGACGGCGGCGGGCTCGGACAGGGCGGGGAGGTCGTGCTCTCCGTGGACGGCGCGAAGGTCGCCAGCGGCGTCGTCGACGCCACCGTCCCGTACTACTTCTCCTTCGACGAGACCCTCGACGTCGGCGTCGACCTGGGCACGCCGGTGAGCGACGACTACCCGGCGGTCGGGAACGAGTTCTCGGGGACGGTCCACACGGTGCGGATCGACCTGCACGAGGGGCTGGAGGACGCCGACACGGTGCCCGGGGTCGGCGGCCGCTACCGGCGGGTCATGACGTCCCAGTGACCGCGGAGGTCACGGACGTCGCGCAGCGGAACCCGAGGTTCGCCGAGCTGGACTCCGGGGTGTTCGACGAGCGTGCGGCCACCCGGTAGCGGTAGCAGTACGAGTCGTGGCAGAGGTACGACCCGCCGCGCATGACCCGGGCCTCCCCCACCGCCGACCCCTCGTCGGGGCCGGTCGGGTCGACGGCCGCGCCGCGGCGGTAGGTGTCCGGGGAGAACCGGTCGGAGCACCACTCCCAGACGTTGCCGACCATCTGCCACAGCCCGTGGCCGTTGGGGCGGTAGGACTTCACCGGCGCGGTGGTCAGGAAGCCGTCCTCGGCGGTGTTGTGGGTGGGGAAGCGGCCCTGCCAGACGTTCAGCGCCCAGCGGCCCCCGGGACGCAGCTCGTCGCCCCAGGGGAACCGGGCGCCCTCGAGCCCGCCGCGCGCGGCGTACTCCCACTCGGCCTCGGTGGGCAGGCGCTTGCCCGCCCACGCGGCGTAGGCCTGCGCGTCGTGCCACGACACGTGCACCACGGGGTGGTTCGCGCGGTCGCCCACCGACGAGCCCGGGCCCTCCGGCCGCCGCCAGCAGGCGCCCCGCACCCCGAGCCACCACCCCGCGCCCTCGACGCTGGTCAGCACGTCGGACCGGTCGCCGGTGAACGCCAGGTGGAACACCGCCGACGACCCCCAGCGCTCCGCGTCGGTGACGTACCCGGTGTCCTTGACGAACGTCGCGAACGCCGCGTTGGTCACCGCCGTGGCGTCGAGCCCGAACGGCGACAGCGTCACGGGGTGCACCGGGTGCTCGCCGTCGGCGGCGCCGCCCTCGCCGAGGTGGTCGCCCATGGCGAACCGTCCCCCGGGGAGCGCGACCTGTCCCCGCGTGCTGCGGACGGCGGACCGTCCGGGTGTCGTGCCGGTCAGCGAGGGTCCCCCGCGGTGACGGTCTCGCGGTGGGGACCGAAGGCGCGGTTGACCGGTCGCCCGGAGCGCCGCCAGGCGCGCACGCCGTCGCGCAGCGTGGCGACGTCGGTGAGGCCGACCTCGGCGAGCAGGGCCGTCGCGGCCGCCGCCTGCTCGTCGGTGTCCGCGACGACGCAGACGGGCCGCGCGCCGCCCGAGAACAGGGCCGCGAACAGGGCGTCGTCACTGTCGCGCAGCCGCCGGACGAGCACGCTCGGGGTCGCCGACCAGCTCCCGGGGATGTGCGCGCCGGCGAAGACCTCGGCCTCGCGCGGATCGAGCGCGACGAGCGCGCGGGTCTCGAGCCCGCGAGCGAGCTCGGCGACGGTCATCGAGCCCGGCACATCCACCCCTTCCCCGCAGGTCAAGCCTCCACCCGGGGACGATCCTAACCGCGCGGGCCCTCGACACACCCCCGACGCGGGCAATGGACACACCGGGTTGGTCCGACGGCCACCGGCGCGTCCGGCGAGTGGTCGCCCGATCGCCGCCGAGTGGACGGGGAGGCGACGGCGCCCGTGGCGGTCTTGGTCGACGTCGGGGCACCCGATACGGTTGGCCGCGATCGGTTCCGGCGGCTCCTCCGCCGACGATCTCCTCCCGGCGGGTCCAGACGCGGGCTCGCCCCGCGACCTCGTCGTCGCGGGCCGCGCCTCGCCGGTCCCGCCGGCCGCACCGCCCGCTCCGCCCGGTCCACCTCTGTGCGCCCCCGGCGCACCCCGCCTCGTGTGATCCCGGTCCAGGAAGGACGAGCTCATCAGCGTGCGGCGCGCCCCAGACGATCCGGGCGAGGACAGCGGCTTCCGGGTCGAGCTCCGCGAGCTCCCCGGCGAGGAGGTCCTCGTC
Source organism: uncultured Actinomycetospora sp. (assembly GCA_902805495.1). Classification (GTDB taxonomy): domain Bacteria; phylum Actinomycetota; class Actinomycetes; order Mycobacteriales; family Pseudonocardiaceae; genus Actinomycetospora. The sequence goes on along the minus strand of CADCTH010000288.1, from coordinate 28,504 downwards.
GTCGAGGGTCGCGGTGAGCTCGACCTGGCGACCAAGGACGAGTTGCGCGAGGCGATCGCCCGCGTCCGCGGGACGCGCCGGCGCTCGGGTGTCCCCGTCGCGGCGGAGCACCGGATCGTGATCGACCTGAGCGGCGCGACGTACCTCGGCGCGACGATCATCGCCGCGCTGGTCGAGGAGGCCCGCAGCACGCCGGGCCCGGCACGGCTCGTGGTCGGCGGGCACGGGCTGGTGAGCCGGGTCGCCGCGGTGCTCGACCTCGGCGACGTCTTCGAGATCGTCGACAGCCTCCCGGCGGCGCTGGCCCGGTCGGTCGACGCGGGCTGACCCGCTCTACGCGGGCTCCTCGCGCTCCCCCGGCTCGTCGGCGCGCTCGGCCGCCAGCGCCACGTTGCGCTTCCGCCCCCGCAACCGGCGCCGAACGTTGACCACCAGCTGCACCGTGGCGACGACGGCCAGGACCGCCCACAGCGCCGCGCCCCCGGTGACCACGGCGACCGCGACGGACGGGACGACGCCGGCGCTGCCAGCGACAGGCCCCCGATCAGCAGCCGGGCGGGGCGCTCGGCGATGGTCACGAGACCGACCTCGGCCATGCCCTCCGCGGCCGCGCTCGCCCGCACCGACTCGTCGAGGACGGTGAGCACCGCGGCCGCCGCGCACACGGGCCCGGGGGCGCCCAGCGCCCACAGGGCGACGATCATGGCGAGGTCGCTGACGCGGTCGACGAGCTGGTCGAGGATGCGTCCCCAGGCGGTGGCGGAGTCGGACAGCTCCGCGAGCGCGCCGTCGACGCCGTCGAGCAGCGCGACGACCACGACGAGCACCGCCGCGAGCAGCGCCCACCGGCCGCCGAGCCAGGCGACCCCGCCGATCGCGACCGCCCCCACGCCGCCGAGGACGGTGACCCGCCCCGGCGGGACCCTCCGCCGCGCGAGCGGGGCGGCGAGGCGGTACGCGATGCGCAGCCACAGCAGCGTCGCCGGGGAGGACCGCACGTCGTAGTCGCCGTGCGCCCGCGACCAGCGGTCGAGGTAGCCGTCGAGGTCGTCGCGGTCGTCGCGGTCGCCAAGGCCCACACGCCCACCCCCGCTGCCCCGACCGGCCGACGCGGCCATCGTAGGGGTGACGGCCGCCCGTCGTCCGGACGACGCGGGCGAACGCGGGCGCGAGGCGAGGGGGTCAGAGGTCCCGGCGGGTGCGTCGGTTGCGCCGCGCGTCCCACACGAGCTGGCGGACCTGCTGGCGCACCCGGCCGACGTCCTCCAGCGGGGACTCGACGAGCAGACCGAAGAACTGGCTCCAGCGCACACCGTGGAGGACCAGGCCGGGCCCGGCGTCCCCCGAGTACAGCGCCAGCAGCACCCCGAGCCCGTCGGCGTCGCAGGTGCGCACGGCGCTCACGTCGACCACGAGGTCCGGCGCCGACCCCGGGGCCCGGCGGCGGCAGTGCTCCAGCAGGTCCTCGGCGGCCCGGGCGTCCAGATCGCCGTCCAGCACGATCCGGGTGCTCACCCGACGCGCGGCATCGTCCGTCTCCAAGCCCGCCCACCCCCACAGCGCCGCGCCGCGCGCGGGCGCACCGGGGTCCGGGGCACGTCCACTGCCGATCGGATCACCGTAGCCCCGGTCGGGCGCTCCTCCATGCCCCCGAAAGGAGGTACCGGTGACGGGTCCCTCGTCGCGCACGGTGCCCGCGCCCCGACCGTGGGACGATGGAGGCGTCACGGCACCGGCTCGGTGCCGGGCGTCGTGTCTGCCCCGGACCCGGTGGACGTTCCGCACCCCGATCCGAGGCGTCCCCCGTGCTGCCTCGGCGATCTCCGGCACCCGAGAGGCACCGCCCGTGACCCGACCTGTCCCCCGCCGCACCGAGTTCGCCGACCTGACCCACACGCTGCGCGCCGCGGGACTGCTCGAGCGGCGCCGCGGCTGGTACGCCGCCCTGGTCGCGGTCACCCTGACGGTGCTCGCCGGGGCCGGCGTCGCGTTCGTCGCCATCGGCGACTCGTGGTGGGCGGTGGCCCTCGCGCCGGTCTTCGCGGCGGTCGCCGCGCAGTGCGGCTTCATCGGCCACGACGCCGGCCACCGCCAGATCTTCGACAGCTCGCGGGCCAACGACGCGGTGGGCTACCTCGCGGGCAACCTCGCGATCGGGCTGGGCTACGGGCGCTGGGTCAACGACCACAACGCGCACCACGCCAACCCCAACCACGAGGACCGCGACCCCGACGTCCAGATCCCGGTGCTCGCGTTCAGCCCCGAGCAGGCGGTGGGGCGCCGCGGCGTCGCCGGCTTCATCACCCGCCACCAGGCGGTGCTGTTCTTCCCGCTGCTCCTGCTCGAAGGCGTGAGCCTGCACGTCACCAGCGTGCGGGCCCTCGTCGGCGGGAAGCTGCGGGCGCCCCGCCTCGAGGCGGCGCTGCTCGCCGTCCACGCCGTGCTCTACCTCGGCGCGGTGTTCGCGGTGCTCTCACCGGGCCCGGCCATCGTGTTCGTCCTCGTGCAGCAGGGGCTGTTCGGGCTCCACCTCGGCGCGGTGTTCGCCCCGAACCACAAGGGCATGCCGATGGTGTCGGCGGAGGACAAGCTCGACCCGATCCGCAAGCAGGTGCTCACCTCGCGCAACATCCGGGGCAACCTCGTGATCGATCACCTCATGGGCGGGCTGAACCACCAGATCGAGCACCACCTGTTCGCCCGCATGCCCCGGCCGAACCTGCGCCGGGCGAAGCCGCTCGTCGCCGCGTTCTGCGCCCGCCAGGGCATCTCGTACACCGAGACCGGGCTGTTCGACTCCTACGCCCAGACCCTGCGCCACCTGCAGGAGACCGGCGCGCCGGTGCGCGTCGCCGCGGCCTGACGGGGCTCAGGGGCTGTCGGCCTTGCGGACGAAGCGGTCGTAGACCACCGCAGCCACCACGCCGCCGACGATCGGCCCGACCAGGTAGATCCACCAGCCGGTGAACGAGCCCGAGACCAGCATCGGGCCCAGCGCGCGCACCGGGTTGACCGCGCCCCCGGTGACCGGGCCCGCCACGAACACGCCGACGGTCAGGGCCGCGCCCACCGCGATCGGGGCGACCGCGTCGGCCACCCGCTCGTCGGTCGCCACCGAGATGACCACGAAGACCAGCACGAAGGTCACCACGGCCTCGATCACGAGCGCCTGCAGCGGGCCGACCCCGGCCGCGGGCGCGGTCGCGGCCAGCGAAGCCCGGTCGCGCCCCGGCGCCCCGAACGCCACCCAGGTCCCCAGTGCCCCGACGACCGCGCCGACGAGCTGGGCCACGAGGTAGGCCGGCACGTAGCGCCACGGGAACTTCCCCGTCGCCGCGAGGCCCAGCGTCACCGCCGGGTTCACGTGCGCACCCGACACGTGGCCGATCGCGGCCACCACCGCGAGCAGGGCCACACCGAACGCCAGCGGCGTCGCCAGCGAGTCGTAGCCCGCGCCCGCCACCGGTTGCGCCAGCGTCGCCGCCGTCGCGACCCCCGTCCCGGCGAACACCAGGATCGCCGTCCCGATCAGCTCCGCGGCGCCGGCGGCCGCCATGTTCGTCCCGACGCTGCTGCCGTAGAGCCCCGCCGAGCCCCGCTCCCGGGTCTCGCGCTGCGAGGTGTCCATCCGTTCCCCCTGTGTCTCGTCCCGCTCCCGTCGCGGGCTGAGCGCGCGGCTACCCCGCTCGCGAGGCGCGCTACCCCGTTCGCCGGTGATCACCCGACGCGTCACAACGGCGAGGTCCGGGCACAGTGGCGACATGGCTCCCGACGGCTGGCACGCGACGCTCGTCCTGCCCGGCCGGACCGTGGTGCGGGGTCGCGGCGTCCAGGACCCGCTGCCCGTGGGCCGCGAGCCCGAGTACGGGCTCTACCTGGGCGTCGAGTACCACCCGGCGTGGGAGCACGAGCGGCTCGCGTGGCCGGACTTCGGCGTGCCCGACGACCCGCTCCTCGCGGTGCGGGCGATCGAGCAGCTCTACGACCGAGCCCGCGCGGGCGAGCGCGTCGAGACGGCCTGCCGGGCCGGCAAGGGGCGCACCGGCACCGTCATCGCCTGCCTGGCGATCCTCGACGGCCTCCCCGCCGACCACGCGGTGGCCTGGACCCGGCGCCACCACCACCACCGTGCGGTGGAGACCCCGTGGCAGCGGCGCTGGGTCCGGCGCTTCCCCGAGCTCCTCGCGTCCTCGGGCTGACGCTCAGCGCTCGATGAGCTGCATCTGCTCGGCGGTGTGGTGCTCGCCCTCGAGCGCGGCGAGCTCGTCGAGGCGGCGCAGCTGGTCGGGGGTCAGCGTGACGGCGTCGGCGCCGAGGTTCTCCTCGAGCCGCGAGACGCGCAGCGGGTGGACGGTGCGGACGGACTCGTCGTCGTCGCTGCCGTGGCCGGTCGTCCTCTCCCTCACGGATGCTGGACTGCATCGCCCGGCGGCTCCCGCCGTAGTGTTCCGGCCGTGGCGGTGGCGGGGCGGACGTGGGGCGACGTCTTCAGCGCGCTCACCGACCGTGCGCACCTCGTCGTGGGCGAGGGCCTCTCGGCCATGGTCGACGAGGCCGTGGCGCCGCTGGGCCTGCGCGCCGACGTGTTCCTGGTCGACCTGGGCCAGCGGGTGCTGACCTCGCTGCGGATCGATCCCCCGACACCCCTGTCCGTCGACGGGACGCTCGCCGGGCGGGCGTTCCAGCACGGCGAGTTCGTCGCCGGCCTCGACGAGCAGGGGCGGCGTCTGCTGTGGGTCCCGATGCTCGACGGCACGGAGCGCGCCGGCGTCGTGCGCCTCGAGCTCGACGCCGACGTCGTCGACGACCTGGAGTTCCGGCGCCGCTGCTGGACGCTCTCCGGGCTGATGGGCCACATCGCCATCGCCAAGCTGCCCTACAGCGACCGCGTGCGCCGCATCCGGGCGCCCCGGCCCTTGTCGGTGGCCGCCGAGCTGCTCTGGCAGTTGGTCCCACCCCGGACGTTCGCCACCGAGGACGTCGTCGTCACCGCGCTGCTCGAGCCCGGCGACCAGGTCGCGGGCGACGCCTACGACTACGCCGTCGACACCGAGACCGCCTACGTCGCGGTCTTCGACGGCGTCGGGCACGACCTCGCCGCCGGGAGTGCCACCGCGCTGGCGGTCAGCGCCATCCGCAACGCCCGCCGGCGCGGCGTGGACGACCTCGTCGCGCTCGCCGCCGAGGCCGACGTCCAGATGCAGGCCGCGAGCACCCGGCCCCGGTTCGTCACCGCTGTCCTCGCCCGGCTCGACCTGCGCACGGGCGAGCTGCGCTACCTCGTCGCCGGGCACCCGCGCCCGCTGCTGCTGCGCCACGGGCACCTCGTCGACGCGTTCCGGGCGACGCCGCGCCTGCCGCTGGGGCTCGGGCCCCACCTCACCGGCCAGCGGGCCGTGCCCGCCCGGGTGTCGGTCGAGTGGCTCGAGCCCGACGACCGCGTCGTCTTCTACACCGACGGGATCACCGAGGCCCGCGACGCCGACGGCGTGCTCTTCGGGGAACGCCGCCTGGTCGACCTCAGCGAGCGCGCGGAGCTCGACGACGTCTCCGCGCCCGAGCGGCTGCGCCGCCTCGCCGCCGCGGTCCTCGACCACCAGGGCGGCCTGCTCCAGGACGACGCGACGCTGCTGGTGCTGGACTGGTCGACCACGGGCCACGAACGCCTGCTGCCCTCGGTCGCCCGCGCCGCCGCGTCGGCGTCCCCGGACCTGCGCCCCGCGCCGGTGTCGGCCACCGCGGTCGGCGGCCGGACGCCCTCGCCCTGAGACGTGAGCCGTCAGGACGCGGCGACGAACCCGTCGATCACCGCCGCGAGCTCGGCCGGCCGGTCCACGGGGACGAGGGTCCGGCTGTCGGGGATCTCGACGAGCCGCCCGTCGGGGTAGAGGTCGGCGAGGCGCGGGCCGTGGGCCCGCGGCATGACCCGGTCCTCGGGCGCCCAGACCACGAGGACCGGGCGGTCGAAGGCCGCCTGCTGCTCGCTCCACGCCAGCAGCGTCGCCCGGGCGGGCGGGTGCGCGGCGTACTTGCGCAGGTCACGGCGCACGGTGCGGCTGCGGCGCGCCGGCGTGAACCACCCGTCGGCGACGTCGTCGGGCACCGGGCGCTTGCTCATCCACCCCCACCCGCCGGGCGCGCGGCGTCCCGCCCGGGTGCGCAGGAGCTGCAGGCTCAGCCAGAGCGCCCCGGGCACCCGCGAGGCCAGCGTGACGAGGCGCCCGGGCAGCCCGGGCGGGTAGTTGTCGAACGCCTCGCAGGCCACGAGCACGAGCCGGGCGAGCCGGGCGTCGTCGCCGTGCACGGTCAGCAGCTGGGCGCCGCCCCAGTCGTTGCCGACCAGGGTCACGTCGCGGAGGTCGAGGGCGTCGAGGAACTCGCCGACCAGCCGCACCATCGCCGGCAGGGACAGGTCGGCGTCCGGGTAGGTCGGCCGGCGGTGCGAGCCCAGGGGCAGCGTCGGGGTGAGGCAGCGGTGGCGCGGGGCGAGGCGGTCGACCACCGGCCGCCACACCGTGGCGTCCATGAGCAGCCCGTGGAGCAGGACGACGACGGGGCCGTCGCCGCCCGTGTCGTCGTAGTCGATCGGGCCGGCGGACAGGAGCGACGGGCACGGTGATCACCTCGGGGTCAGCTGGCGGGCGAGGACGGCGAGCTTCGGCGGGCTCACGAGCAGGCGGACGGTCGTGATCTCGTCGCCGTCGGTCTCGAGGGCGACGACGGCCAGCACGGCGTCGCCGCGCCGGATCACCGCGGCCGGCTCCCCGTTCACCTCGACGACGGCGACGGCGACGCCCTCGGCCTCGGGCCGGGCGAACAGGCCGCCGACGTAGCGCACCACGCGCTCGCGGCCCCGCACCGGGTGGCGCGCGGCGTGCGCGCCGCCACCGTCGGCCCAGGACACGACGTCCTGCGCCAGCAGGCGGGTCAGGCCCTCGACGTCGCCCTCGCCGGTGGCGGCGAGGAAGCGCTCGACGATCCGGCGGTGCTGGGCGCGGTCGACGGCGAACCGGGGCCGGCCGCGCTCGAGGTGCTGCCGGGCGCGGCGCAGCCACTGCCGGCAGGTGGCCTCGTCGGCCTCGAGCGCCTCGGCGATGTCGCGGTGGCGGTAGCCGAACGCCTCGTGCAGCACGAACACCGCGCGCTCGGGCGGGCTGAGGCCCTCGAGCAGGGTGAGCAGGCCGACCGACACCGACTCCCGCTGCTCGGCGCTCTCCAGCGGGCCGAGCGCGCCCGACTCCGTGAGGACGGGCTCGGGAAGCCACGGGCCGGGGTAGACCTCGCGGCGCCGGCGGGCCGCCGCCAGCACGTCGAGGCCGAGGCGGGTGACGACGGTGCCGAGCCAGGCGGCGGGCACCGCGATCGCCGCGCGGTCGGCCCGGTACCAGCGCAGGAACGCCTCCTGGACGACCTCCTCGGCATCCGTGGCCGACCCGAGCAGCCGGTAGGCCAGCCCGAACAGCCGGGGCCGGTGGGCGTCGAAGACCGCGGCCGGGTCGTCGACCGCCGACGGGCGGGTCACCGCTGCGCCCGCAGGTCGACGACGACGCCGGCGTGGTCCGACGGCCACGCGCCCGTGGCCGGCGGCCGGTCGGCGAAGAGCCCGACGCGCTCCACCGCGACGGGCACCGTGCCGCGCCCCAGCCCGAGCAGCACGTAGTCGACGCGCGAGGGCGGTTCGCCGCGGGCGGCGACGTACGGGTTCTCGCGCCGCCAGGTGGCGCCGTCGAGGCGATCCGGACCGCTCGCCCAGCGCCAGGTGTCGGCGAGGAGCAGGCCCGGCTCGGCCGGGGCGGTGAGGTGACCTTCGAGCAGCCGCACCTCGTCCGACGCGGGCTCGGCGTTGAGGTCGCCGACGACCACCGGCGGCAGGTCGGTCTCCCCCGCCGTCGCGACGTGGCGCACGATCGCCCGTACCTGCGCCACCCGCAGCGCCGAGGCGGTCAGGGCCGATGCCAGGTGGGTCACCACGACGCGCAGCGACCCGGCGGGCGTGTCGACCACCGCGCTGAGCAGCACCTGCGCGGCCGGCCCGTCCCCGCTCGGCAGGGTCTCGGTGTGGACCTCGCGCAGGGGCCACCGGCTGAGGACCGCGTTGCCCAGGCCCCACGAGTCGTCGCCGAGGCGCCTCGTCCACGGCGAGGCGTCGGCCACCCCGGCGAACGCGACGTGCCGGTCGAGCTCGCCGGCGAGCCCCGCGGCGAGGTGCTCGTCCCCGCGCGACCAGACCTCCTGCAGCCCGACGACGTCGGCGTCCAGCGCCCGCAGGGCCGCGGCGATCGCGGGGCGCCGGCCGTCGGGGTCGCCGAAACGCCACCAGAGGTTCCAGGTGGCGACACGTACGGCGGTCACCGGGCCGCCCGCGCCAGCAGCCACCACAGCGCGCGCTGGAGACCGTCGGGCAGGCCGGCGACCGTGAACGACAGGTCGTGGGCGGCGTTGATGCGGGCGAGCTCGCGCAGCGGCGGGCGGCCCGGCGCGGCGGCCAGAGCGCGCAGCTGCTCCTGCAGCGGGCCCGCCGGCGTTTCGACGGTGCGGAACCGGACCGGCTCGTCGCCCGGGTTGGCGAAGGCGTGCGTGGTGCCCGGGGGCACGCTCACCGACTCCCCGGGCAGCACCAGGCGACGCTCCCGCCCGCGGCGGACCAGCAGCCGCCCGGACACGACGGTGAACACCTCGGTCTCGTGGCGGTGGCGGTGCGCCGGCGGGCCGCTGTGGCGGGGCGGCAGGACCGCCGAGAACACGAAGTCGGGCGCCGACGCCTCGACCGTGATGCGCTGACCGTCGGCGAACTCGAACGCCGTCACGCCGTCACCTCCGGGGGGTCTGCTGCGGGTCCACCCCCTCGACGACGCGGGGCACCCCAGCGTGACGGACCCCGGCGTGCCGTGGGTCACACTGGGCGTGGTCCCGGGCGACCCGCGCATGTGAGCAGCGCCATCGCCGTACCGGATAGTAGGACTTCCGAGTAACCACGACCGGCCCGCATGGTGGAGGTCGGCGTCGTCGACCACGGCGTGACCGCACCGCCGTGGAGGGTCCTCCGTGCCCCGAGTCCCGATCGCCGACCGCCCCACCACCGCGCGGGGAGCGCGGCTGCTCGGGGCGGGGGCGTACCGGCCCCGGCGGGTGGTGGACAACGCCGAGGTCTGCGCGCCGATCGCGGGCGCCGACGCCGACTGGGTGTTCGCCCGCTCCGGCATCCGCACCCGGCGCTTCGCCGGCGCCGACGAGACCGTCGTGGCCATGTCCACCGCCGCGGCCGGCGACGCGCTCGCCGCCGCCGGGCTGACCGTGGCCGCGGTCGACGTCGTGCTCGTGGCGACGATGTCGGCCGACACCGCCTGCCCCCAGGTCGCCCCCCGCGTCGCCGCCGAGCTCGGTACCACCGCGCCGGCCTTCGACCTCGGCGCCGCGTGCTCGGGGTTCTGCTACGGCCTCGAGACCGCCGCCGCGCTCGTCGTCGCGGGCACCGCCCGCCACGTCCTCGTCGTCGGGGTCGAGCGCATGAGCGACCTGCTCGACCCGACCGACCGCGGTACCGCGTTCCTGTTCGGCGACGGTGCCGGTGCGGTGGTCGTCGGTCCGGGCGAGACGACGGGCATCGGTCCCGTCGTGTGGGGCAGTGACGGCGGCCAGTCCGACCTCATCGTCCACGCCCCCGCCCCGGCCGACCCCGTGGACGGGCCCGCGGGCGAGGGCGTGCCCGGGCTGCGGATGCAGGGCCCCGCGGTGTTCCGCTGGGCCAGCACGGAGATCGCGCCGGTCGCCGGGAAGGCGCTGGCCGCCGCCGGGGTCGGCGTCGACGACCTCGCCGCCTTCGTGCCGCACCAGGCCAACAACCGCATCACCGACGCCCTCGTGCGTGCGCTCGACATCCCCGACCACGTCGCCGTCGCCCGCGACGTGACCGGCACCGGCAACACCTCCGCGGCCTCGGTCCCCCTCGCCCTGCACGCGCTGCTGACCGACGGCGACGCCCGCCCCGGCGACCTCGCCCTGCTCTGCGGCTTCGGCGCGGGTCTCACCTACGCCGCGCAGGTCGTCGAGCTCCCCCCGGTGTCGCCCGCCTGACCGTCGCCCGGGATCAGGCCGCCCGGAACTCCGCGGGACGCTCCTTCGACGCCCTGGCGAGCGCGGCGCGCGTGCCCTCGGCGTCGAGGTCCTGGCCGTAGACCGGGGTGCCGGGCTGCTGGCGCCAGGACTCCTCGAGAGTCCCGCCGTCGACGGGGTCGAAGCCCAGCTCGTCGACCAGCGCGAACACGGTGTCCTTGGCCGGGCCGTCCGCGCCGGCGACCGGGAGGGCGATGCGCCCGGCGGTCCCGCGCGGCACGCCGCGCTCGAGCAGGTGCTTCCACCAGATCCCGTTGAACACCTTGTGGACCGGCGCGCCGAGGATCTCGGCGACCCACACGCTCTCGGGGGTGCCGTCCTCCAGCGCCGCGATCCGGCCGTCGCGCTGCTGCGGGTAGTAGTTGTTGGTCTCGATCACCGGGGCGCCCGCGCGGGCCGAGGCCACGATGCCCGGCTCGAGATCCGGGGTGTTCTTCTGCGGGATGCTCACGATCACGACGTCGGCGTCGACCGCGGCCTCGCGCGCCCACACGGCCGTCGCCCCGGTCTCCGCGGCGAGGTCGGCCAGCGTCTCGGGCGCCCGGGAGTTCGCCACGCGGACCTCGTGACCGAGCGCCGTCAGCCGCCGCGTCAACGTCCCGCCGATCAAGCCTGCCCCGATGATCCCGATCCTCATGGTCGGGGAACCGCCGCCGGCCGGAGGCTGTTCCGCGCCTACTTGATCTTCTTCATCGTGAGGTGCGAGTCGATGCGGGCGAGGCCCGACGCCCTGCCGAGCCGGTCGGTCACGAACGCCTCGTAGGCCTCGAGGTCGCGGACCGCGACCCGCACGAAGTAGTCGGGCAGGCCGAACATGCGCCGCAGCTCGACGACCTCGTCGAACGCGGCCACCTGCTCCTCGAACGCCAGGAAGGCGTCGCGATCCTTGCTGACCAGGTCGACGTTGACCAGGACCTCGAAGCCACGCCCGTCGACCCGGGGGTCGATCGCGGCGCGGTAGCCGGTGATCACGCCCGCGTCCTCGAGGCGGCGCACCCGGCGCAGGCAGGGCGCCGGGGTCAGCCCGACGCGCTCGGCCAGGTCGACGTTCGCGACCCGGGCGTCGGCGCGCAGCACGTCGATGATGGCGCGATCGATGCGATCCACGCACGGATCGTGCCATTCCTGCGCCCGGACGACCGGGAATCGCCATCGCGTGGCGTCGTCCCCGCCCTAGCATTGCCGTCGTGACAGGGAGGTCGTGGCCCGGCGACCTGAGGGCCGCCGCGGCGGACGTCGCCGGCATCGGGGCGGGGATGTTCCTGCTCGGCACGAGCTTCGGACTGCTGGTGGTCGGGTCCGGCCTGGCCTGGTGGTGGGCCCCGATCTTCAGCGGCGTCGTCTTCGCGGGGTCGATGGAGTTCCTGCTCGTCGCGCTCGCCGTCGCCGGGACCGCGCTCGCCGCGGTCGCGGTGACCACGCTGCTCGTCAACGGCCGGCACGTGTTCTACGGCCTGTCGTTCCCGCTGCACCGCATCCCCGGGCGCCTCGGCCGGGCCTACGCGGTGTTCGCGCTCATCGACGAGGCCTACGCCCTCGCCACCACCCGCCCGGACACGGTGCTCTCCGGCCGCCGCATCCTGTGGAGCCAGGTGCTCCTGCAGGTCTGCTGGATCAGCGGCAGCACCCTCGGCGCGCTCACCGGCGACACGTTCGCGCTGCGGGTGCCGGCGCTGGACTTCGTGTTCACCGCGCTGTTCGTGGTGCTCGCGACCGAGGCGGTCGTCGCCGGCCGCGAGGCGATCGGGCCGCTGCTCGCCGTCGCCGGCGCGCTGGTCGCCCGGCTCGTCGCCCCGGACGAGATGCTGCTGGTGGCGATGGGCCTGTTCGTCGCGGTGCTGCTGGTGCGGTACCGCCGCACGCGCCGGGAGTCCGCCGATGCCTAGCCCGCTCTACCTGGCCGCCGTCGTCGCCCTAGCAGGGGCCATCACCCTCGCCCTGCGCGCCGCGCCCTTCGTGATCCTGTCGAGGTTGCGCTCCTCGGACCTCGTGGCCTACCTGGGCCGCCACCTGCCCGCCGGCGTGATGCTGATCCTGGTCGTCTACCTGCTGCGGGACCTCCCCGTCGACCGGCCCCTGCTCACGCTGCGGGAGCTCGTGCCGGTGCTGGTGACGATCGCGGTGCACCTGTGGCGCCGCAACGCGCTGCTGAGCATGGCGGCCGGGACCGCCGTGTACGCCGTGGCCCTGGCCGTCGTCCCGGCCTGAGGGGCGTCTACTCGGCGGCGGCCAGCTCCCGGTCGCCCGCGCGCACCGAGTCGTCCACGTAGACGACGCCGTCGGAGACGTTCACCTGGTGGGTGCGCACCGCCTTCTTGGCCGGCGGGCCGCTCGGGCGCCCGGTACGCAGGTCGAAGCACGCGGCGTGCAGCGGGCACTCGACCGCGCACCCCTCGAGCCAGCCGTCGGACAGCGACGCGTCCTGGTGGGTGCACGTGTCGTCGATGGCGTAGAGCTCACCGTCCACGTTGAAGACCGCGATGGCCGCCATCGAACCCTGGATCCGGACCGACTCCCCGACGGGGATGTCAGCGATCTCGCCCACGTAGATCATTCTTGCTCCTGTTGCGCTCTGCGCATCGAGTCTTGCTATCCGCAACACTAATCGTGAGGCTCGGAGATCGCGCCGTCAAGACGGGAAGGGGACATCAGGGGTTGACTCGTTCCAGCAGCGGAGTGTTACTGATACATGGCTGATATTTCATTCGTGTGCAGCAGTTTGAGGTGACGAGGTGCCGGGACGTCGCGGCGGCGGTGCGCGGGCGATCGAGGGTGAGCACACCCTGCGCCGGGCCACGGCCGCGGCGGCCATCGGCAACGTCGCCGAGTGGTACGACTTCGGGATCTACTCCTACCTGGCCGGAGCGGTCCTGAGCCGGGTGTTCTTCCCCGACGCCGGGCCGTGGGCCACCGTCTACACGCTCGGCGCCTTCGCCGCGGCGTTCCTCGTGCGCCCGCTGGGCGGCCTGTTCTTCGGCCCCCTCGGCGACCGCATCGGCCGCACCCGGGTGCTCTCGGCGACGGTGCTGCTCATGGCGACGGCCACCGTGCTGCTCGGGCTCATCCCCGACCACGGCGCGATCGGCGCCGCCGCCCCGGTCCTGGTGCTGGTCATGCGGCTGCTGCAGGGCTTCTCCGCCGGCGGGGAGTACACCGGCGCGCTGACCCTCATCGCGGAGTACGCGCCGGACCGGCGACGGGGGCTGTTCGGGAGCTGGCTGGAGTTCGGCACGCTCACCGGCTACACGCTCGGTGCAGCCGTCAGCGCCTCCGTCATCGGCCTGCTGCCCGACGACGCCCTCCTGGCCTGGGGCTGGCGGCTGCCGTTCATGCTCGCCCTGCCCCTGGGCGTCGCCGGCATCTACCTGCGCCTGCGCCTCGAGGACACCCCCGCGTTCCGCCAGCTCATGGCGCGCTCCCCCGCCCTGGCCACCATGCCGCTGCGGCGGGCGCTCCACATCCTCGGGGTCCGCCACCGGCGCGCGCTCGTGGTCGCGGGCGGCCTCGTCGTCGCCTGGAACATCACCAACTACGTGCTGACCAACTACGTGCCGACCTACCTCACCAGCACGCTCGCCGAGCACGGCGGGACCGGCACCGGCGAGGCGACGTCGACGCTGCTGCAGGTGGTGGTGATGGTGGCGATGCTGCTCGTGATCACCTCGCTGGGACGGCTGTCCGACCGCGTCGGGCGCCGGCCGATCCTGTTCGCCGGGAGCCTCTCGCTCGTCGTCCTCGGGCTGCCGGCGGTCTGGCTCCTGCGCCAGGGCGTCCTCGGCCAGCTCGGGGGCCTCGCCCTCATGGGCGCGAGCCTGGTGTGCTTCGCCGCGGTCGCCCCGTCGACGCTGCCGGCCATGTTCCCCACGCTCGTGCGCTACGGCGGGCTCGCCCTCACCGTCAACGTCTCGATCTCGCTGTTCGCCGGCACCGCGCCGGCCGTCATCGCCGCGGCGACGACCGCGACCGGGAACCTCGACTGGCCGGGTTACTACCTCGTCGCCGCCGGCGTGCTCGGGCTGGTCAGCGTCCTGTTCCTGACCGAGTCCTCGGGCCGTCCCCTGGCCGGCGCCGCGCCGCTGACCTCGAGCGCCGACCTCCCGCCCCCGGTCCTGTCGCCCGACGGGGTCCCCCTGGAGCGGCCGGGCGGCTGACGGTCCCGGTCAGGCGGCGGCGGCCGGACGCCGGAGCTCGCTGCGGCGGAAGCGCCCGAACGCCCGCGGGTCGCCCATCGCGAAGACGCCGGTGGTCGTGCCCTCGCCGTCGACGTAGCGCGCGACGAACCGCCCGCCGTCGGGCTCCCCGTCGACGATCTCGACGCGGTCGTGCGCCGACGGGTGACCCGCGAGCTGCAGCATCCGCCCGTACTGCTCGGACCAGACGTAGCCGCTGGGACGGAAGGTCGCCCCCGGCCCGCCCGCGAGCAGGTTGGCCGCCGCGACCTCGGCCTGCTCCCCCGCGCTGGTCCAGTGCTCGTGGCGGCGGGCGTCCGCGCCGTGGGACCAGCGGGCGACGTCGCCGACCGCGACGACGGTGGGCAGGTCGGTGACCATGCCGGCGTCGGTGCGCACGCCGTTGTCGACGGTCAGGCCGGACCCGTCGAGCCAGCCGGTGTTCGGGACGATCCCGATGCCCACGATCACGACGTCGGCCGCGACGGTGGTGCCGTCGCCGAGCTCCACGCCGGCGACGCGGCGGGCGCCGTCGCCCGCGGGCACCGTCGCGAGCCCGGACACGCTGGTGCCCGGCCGCAGCTCGGTGCCGTGGACGGCGTGCAGGTCGACGCAGCTGCGGGCGATCCGCGGTCCGAGGACGGGGGCCAGGGGCAGCGGCAGCCCGTCGAGCACGGTGACCGACAGGCCCATCGCGCGACAGGTGGACGCGACCTCGGCGCCGATGAAGCCGCCGCCCACGATCACGACGCGCGGCGAGCCGTCCCGCAGGTCCCGCCGCAACGCGACCGCGTCGTCGAGCGTCCGCAGGGTGTGCACGCCCTCGACGCCCTCGGTGCCCGGCAGACGCCGGGCCCGCCCGCCGGTGGCGATGACGACCCCGTCCGTGGCGACCTCGCCGCCGTCCGCGAGCACGACGCGGCGTCCGGCGGGGTCCAGGCGCTCCGCGGTGGCGCCGAGGCGCAGCTCGAGGGCGAGCTAGACCTCGTCGTCCTCGTCCACCAGCCCGATCGCGTCCTCGTCGACGCTCCCCGCGAGGAACGCCTTCGACAGCGGCGGGCGGTCGTAGGGCCGGTGCGCCTCGTCGCCGACCAGGACCAGGTGCCCGTCGAAGCCGGCCCGGCGCAGCGCCTCGGCGGAGCGGATCCCGGCGACGGACCCGCCGACGATGGTGATGGTCTTCATGCGGTCTCCTCGTGAGCCTCTTCGGGCGGGACCGGTGGAGACGACACCCCGAGGTCTGGAGTGGCGAGTTGCGCTCACTGAAACAAGATGCTTCATGCGCAACACGAGACCGTCCGGGAGCAGAGACCCGCTTGTCAAGAGGCGATCCAGGTGGTCCGGGTGCCCCGGGGTGACGACCTCGTGCGCCGGGGACCCTTGACACACGCCTTCCGCTCCCGGACCGTGCTTGTTGCGCAGAGCGAATCATGTTTCGTCAAGCGCAACACGAGGGCACGCCGGAGCCAGTACCCCAGGAGCACGATCATGACCACCGGAGAGATCGCACCGGCGGCCGCGGCGCCGGGGCTGCCGCCGAGCCTGCGCACGACGCTCCCGGGCCGGTACTACACGGACCCGACGATCTTCGCGGCCGAGCAGGCCTTCGTGTTCGAGACCGGCTGGTTCTGCGCCGTCCTCGCCGCGGACATCCCGTCGCCCGGCGCCTTCGAGACCGTGCAGGTCGGCCGGGAGAGCGTCATCGTCGCCCGGGGGCGCGACGGCACGGTCAACGCCTACCTCAACGTCTGCCGCCACCGCGGCGCGCGGATCTGCACCGAGGACAAGGGCGCGGTGCGCCGGTCGTTCCAGTGCCCGTACCACGCCTGGACCTACGGGCTCGACGGCAAGCTGATCGCGGCCCCGAACATCGGCGAGATGCCGGACGTCGACCGGGTCGAGTACGGCCTGCACCGCGTGCACGTGCGCGAGTGGCTGGGCTACGTGTGGCTGTGCCTGGCCGACGAGCCGCCGTCGTTCGAGGCCACGGTGATCGGCGACGTCGACGCCCGCCTGGGCTCCCCCGACGCCATCGTCGGGTACCAGGTCGCCGACCTGCGGCTGGGACGGCGGATCGAGTACGACGTGGCGGCGAACTGGAAGCAGATCGTCGAGAACTTCATGGAGTGCTACCACTGCGCGACGATCCACCCCGAGCTCACCGAGGTGCTGCCGGAGTTCGCCGACGGGCTCGCGGCGCAGTACTTCGTGGGGCACGGCGCCGCGTTCGGCGAGGACGTCGAGGGGTTCACCGTCGACGGGTCCGCGGGCCTCGAGCGCATCCCCGGGGTGGGCGAGGAGCAGGACCGGCGCTACTACGCGATCACGGTCCGGCCGCAGGTCTTCATCAACCTCGTCCCCGACCACGTCGTGTTCCACCGCATGTTCCCGCTCTCGGCGTCGCGGACGCTCGTGCGCTGCGACTGGCTCTACCTCCCCGAGGTGGTCGACTCCGGGGCCGACCTCGACCGGTCCGTCGAGCTGTTCCACCGGGTCAACCAGCAGGACTTCGACGCCTGCGAGCGCTGCCAGGTGTCGATGGAGTCCCGCTCCTACGCGCGCGGCGGCGTGCCCGTCCCGAGCGAGCACCACATCGGCGAGTTCCACGACTGGGTCCGACAGAAGGTCGGCTGACCGCGCGACGTCCTCCCCCACCTCCCCCTCCGATGAGCACCAGGAACGCCCATGTCCTCCCTCTCCTCCGACAGCTCCTCCGACAGCTCCTCCGAGAGCTCCTCCGAGAGCTCCGACCCGTCCGGGACGCACGCGCCCCCGGAGCGCTACCGCGACGCGTTCGCCGTCGCCGACGAGCTGGCCGTGCACGGCAGCGACTGCGTCTGCCCGCGGTGCGCCGGGCGCCTGCCCGGCCTCCTGGCCGAGCTGTCCCGGGCCATCGAGCGGGACACCCCTCGGTGATCGCCCCGTAGGGTCACGCAGATGCCGGGGACGAAGAAGTCCGAGGACACCGCCGAGAGGACCCCGTCGGTCCAGTCGGTCGATCGCGCGATCTCGATCCTGGAACTGGTCGCCGCGCGCGGCGAGATCGGCATCACCGAGATCGCCGAGGAGCTCGACGTCCACAAGTCCACGGCGTTCCGTCTCGTCTCGGCACTCCAGAACCGCAACCTCCTCGAGCAGCTCGGGGAGCGCGGGAAGTACACGCTGAGCTTCGCCGTCGTGCGGCTGGCGGCCGCGTCCACGGCCCGCCTCGACGTGGCCCGTCTCGGGCAGCCGATCTGCCAGCACCTGGCGGAGACCCTGGGCGAGACCGTCAACATCGCCGTCACCGACGGCGAGGCCGGCATCACCGTCGCGCAGGAGGACGGGACGGCCACGATCACGTCGCAGAACTGGGTGGGACGCCGCAGCCCGCTGCACGCCACGTCCGCGGGCAAGGTCCTGCTGGCGTGGATGGACGAGCAGGAGCGGCGCCCGATCCTGCGCAAGCGGCTCAAGCAGTTCACCGACGACACCATCGTCACCGTCGCCGATCTGCGGACGGAGCTGGCGCGCGTCCTCGACGAGGGCCACGCCCGGTCGTTCGAGGAGCTCGAGGTCGGGATGCACGCCGTCGCGGTGCCCGTGTTCTCCGCCGACGGCACCGTCGGCTCGGCGCTGAGCGCGACCGGACCGTCGTACCGGCTGCCGCGCCGCCGGGCCCGCGCGATCGTGGGCGATCTGCGCGAGGCCGCCGCCGAGCTGTCGGCCAAGCTCGGCTACACCGGGATGTGACCCCGTCCGGTGTGGCTCCTCAGCACTCGACGACGGTGAGGGCGAGCCCGCCGCGGGCCGTCTCCTTGTACTTGACCTTCATGTCGGCGCCGGTCTCGCGCATGGTCCGGATCGCCTTGTCCAGCGAGACGTGGTGGACGCCGTCGCCGCGCAGGGCCATGCGGGCCGCGGTGATGGCCTTGACCGAGGCGACGGCGTTGCGCTCGATGCAGGGGATCTGGACGAGGCCCCCGACGGGGTCGCAGGTCAGGCCCAGGTTGTGCTCGATGCCGATCTCGGCGGCGTTCTCGACCTGCTCCGGCGAGCCGCCGAGCAGCTCCGCGAGCCCGGCGGCGGCCATCGAGCAGGCCGAGCCGACCTCGCCCTGGCAGCCGACCTCCGCGCCCGAGATCGAGGCGTTGCGCTTGAACAGCAGGCCGACCGCGCCGGCCGTGAGCAGGAAGCGCACGACGGCGTCGTCGTCGAACCCCCGCACCGACTGGGCGGCGTGGAGCAGGACCGCGGGCACGATCCCCGCCGCGCCGTTGGTGGGGGCGGTGACGACCCGGCCGCCGGCGGCGTTCTCCTCGTTGACGGCCAGGGCGTACAGGGTGACCCGGTCCATGGCCTGGGCGGCGACCCCCTCCCCGTCCTCCTCGTCGAGGTGGCGCCGCAGGTCGGCGGCGCGGCGGCGGACCCGCAGGCCCCCGGGCAGCACGCCCGGCGTCGTCGACCCCCGCTCCACGCACTCGCGCATGACCGACCACAGGTGCAGCAGCCCGGCGCGGGTCTCCTGCTCGGGCCGCCACACCGCCTCGTTGGCCAGCATGACGTCGCTGATCCGCAGCCCCTCGGCGCGGGCGATCGCGACGAGCTCGTCGCCGGAGGTGAAGGGGTGGCGCACCGGCGTCGGGTCCTCGCGCAGCACGGGCTCGCCCGTCTCGTCCTCGTCGACGACGAAGCCGCCGCCGACCGAGTAGTACTCGCGGCGCTCGACGAGGTGCCCGTGCTCGTCGTGGGCAGTGAACGCCATGCCGTTGCTGTGGAACGACAGCCGCGCGCGGCGGTGGAGCACCACGTCGTCGTCGACCGAGAAGGGGACGGTGTGCCTGCCGGCGAGGGCGATCCGCCCGCCGGCCCGCACGGCCGCGACGATCGGCTCCGCCTCCACGGGGTCCACGAGGTGCGGCTGCTCGCCGGACAGGCCCAGCACCACCGCCCGCACGCTGCCGTGCCCGTGGCCGGTGGCGCCGAGCGAACCGAAGAGCTCGCAGCGCAGCGACGCGACCCGGTGGAGCAGGTCGGCGTCGTGCAGCCGCGAGACGAACAGGAACGCGGCACGCATCGGCCCCACGGTGTGCGAGCTGGACGGGCCGATCCCGACCTTGAAGAGGTCGAACACCGAGATGGCCATAAGACTAGTATATCAGTCGTGGCTACCTGTTAGAAGACACGAGATCGCTACGGTAAGGTGCCGGAACGTGAGCCTTCTTTCGGACGAGCAGGTGTCGAGTCCCCCGCTGTCGCTCTCCGAGCGCGCCTACGCGGCGATCCAGGACAAGCTGATCATGTTGGAGATCCCGCCGATGGCCCCGATCGACGAGGTCGGCCTGGTGGAGTCGCTCGGTGTGGGGCGCACGCCGGTGCGCGAGGCCCTCAAGCGGCTCGAGGTCGACCGGCTGGTGGTGTCCTACGCACGGCGCGGGACGTTCGCCACCGCCGTCGACATCTCCGACCTCGCCTACATCTCCGAGATCCGCGTGCAGCTCGAGCCGCTGGCGGCCCGCCGGGCGGCCGAGAACGCCGGCCCCGCGATGCGCGAGGAGCTGGCGGAGCTGGCCGACGCCACCGACGCCCTCGAGGTGCCGTCGCTGACGCGCGACGAGCTGATGCGCTGGGACCTGCGGGTGCACCGCGCCGTGTACCGGGCGTCGGGCAACCCGCACCTCGAGGACACGCTCGTGCGCTACGACAACCTGGCCACGCGGATCTTCTGCATCTTCCTCGACCGCATGACCGACTTCGTCTCGCACGTCGAGGAGCACGCGGGCCTGCTGCGCACGATCGCCGAGGGCGACGCCGACGGCGCGGCACGGCGCGCGCGTCAGCACGTGATCGGCTTCGAGAAGGCGATCCGGGCGGTCATCTGAGGGGCGTCTCTCCCGCCGTCACCGCAGGACGCGCTCCCGCACGAAGGCCGTGATCTTCGCGGCCCGCAGGACGAGGTCGTCCACGGGCTCGATCGTCGTGAGGAGCCGCTCGCGCTCGCCGGGATCCGCGACGCCCGCGAGGTCGACCTCGACGTCGACGCGGGCCGCGCCGGCGGCCGCGCGGACCGCCTCGGCCGCCGCGGCGAGGTCGACGGCGGCCGAGCGGCGCGCCAGCGGGCGCAGGGCCTCCACGAGGCCCAGGAGGCGGTCGGCCAGGTCGATGACCTGCACCGACGAGCCTCCGGGCCCCAAGGGGGCGCCGTCATCGACGACGAGGCGCAGCGCGGCCGCGCGCAGCTCGTCCGCGTCGACGCGGGTCCTCGCCAGGGCGTCGGCGTGCTCGGCGGGGACCGCGGGCTCCGCGTCGCGGGCCGCCTTGGCGACGAGCGCCGCCCCGTGGGCGGCGTGCAGCGCAGCCCCGGCACGACCCCCCGGCCCGGGGCCGGGGGACGCCAGGGACTCCAGGAAGTGCTCGACCGTCTCGCTGCGCACAGTGGACCCCTTTCGCGGGGGCTCGCGAGGCCCGGGGGTCAGCGCCGGATGCGCGTCATCTCCGGGTCGACGAGCGGCTCGGCCGCCACCGTGGCTCGGACGGCCTCACCGAAGTACCGAATCTCGACGGCCGTGCCGACCGCGAGACCGGCCGGCAGCCACGCGTACGCCACCGGTCGTCCGAGGGTGTACCCGAACGCGGCCGATGTCACGTAGCCCGCGGCGACGCCGTCGACGAGCACCGGCTCGTGGCCGAGGACGACCCTGCCGGGGTCGTCCACGGTCAGGCACGTCAGCGAGCGGGCGACGTCCCGGTCGGCGCGTGCGGCGAGGGCCGCCCGCCCGACGAAATCGCCCTTCGCGTCCGGGCGCACCGCGAAGCCCAGGCCGGCCTCGTACGGGTCGTGCTCGGTGGTCATGTCCGCGCCCCAGCTGCGGTAGCCCTTCTCCAGGCGCAGGCTGTTGAACGCGGCGCGGCCCGCCGCCACGACGCCAAGGGGCTGCCCGGCGCGCCAGAGGGCGTCCCAGAGCCGCTGCCCGTACTCCGCGCTGGTGTAGATCTCCCAGCCGAGCTCCCCGACGTAGGACAGCCGCATCACCGTCACGGGGACGCCGGCGATCCGGCCCTGCACGCAGCGGAAGTACTTCAGGCCCTCGTGCGAGAGGTCGGTGGAGGTCAGCGGGGCCACGAGGTCGCGGGCGAGCGGACCCCAGACGCCGACGCAGCAGGTGCCGCCGGTGGTCTCGCGGACCCGGACGTCGTCGGCGAGGTCGCTGCCGGCCGCCTCCCGCTGCAGGTGGTGGACGTCGAGGGGGCCGTTGGCGCCGACCTGGAACAGCTCCGGCCCGAGGCGGGCGACGGTGAGGTCGCTGCGGATGCCGCCGGCCTCGTCGAGCATCAGCGTGTACTTCACCGTGCCCACCGAGGTGTCCATCTTCCCCGTGGTGAGCCGGTCGAGGAACGCCACCGCGCCGGCGCCGGACACCTCGACGCGGGTCAGCGGGGTCATGTCGTAGAGCGCGACGGCGGTGCGCGTCCTCCACGCCTCGACCGCGGCGACCGGCGAGTGGAACGTCCCCGACCACGCGTCGCGAGGCGGCGGCGTCCACTCCGGCGGCAGGTCGGCCACCAGCGGGGCGTTGGCCTCGTACCACTGCGGGCGCTCCCAGCCGTGGGACTCCCCGAACACCGCCCCCAGCTCCACCTGCCGGGTGTGGAACGGGCTGACGCGGACGTCGCGGGGCGAGCGCCGCGGCTGCAGGGGGTGCACGATGTCGTAGATCTCGACGAAGTTCTGCTGCGCGGTCTCCGCGACGTAGTCGTCGTCGGTCTGGAACCCCTCGAAGCGGTGCACCGAGCAGCCGTGCAGGTCGAGCTCGCTGCGGCCGTCGACGAGGAGCTGGGCGACGCTGCGCGCGACGCCGGCGGAGTGGGTCACCCACACCGCCTCGGCGATCCAGAACCCGGCGACGTCCGCCGACTCCCCGATGAGCGGCCCGCCGTCGGGCGTGAACGAGAAGACGCCGTTGAAGCCGGTGTCGATCTTGGAGTCGCGCAGCGACGGCAGCAGCAGCCGGCTCTGCTCCCAGGAGGGCGCGAAGTCCTCCTCGGTGAACGGCAGCATCGACGGCTGGCGCGCGGCCGAGACGTCGTCCACCTCGGGGAGCTCGGCCAGCGACACCGGCATCGGGCGGTGGGCGTAGGAGCCGATGCCGATGCGGTCGTGGTGCTCGCGGTAGTAGAGGTCCTGGTCCTGGTGCCGCAGGATCGGCAGCTGGGCCTCGACGTGCTCGTCCTTGCGCCCGACGAGGTCGGGCACCTGGTCGGTGACCACGTACTGGTGCGCCAGGGGCAGCAGCGGCACCCGCATCCCGACCATGTCGCCGATGGCCTGACCCCAGAAGCCGGCGCAGGAGACGACGACGTCGGCCGCGACCTCGCCCTGGTCGGTCTGCACGCCGGTGACCCGGCCGTCCTGCCGGGAGATGCCGGTGACCCGCGTCGAGCCGCGGAACTCCGCGCCGCCCGCCGAGGCCCGGCGCATCAGCGCGGTGACCGCACGGGCGGCCTTGGCCAGGCCGTCGGTGGGCGTGTGCAGGCCGCCGAGGACGCGCTCGCGGTCGACCAGCGGGTGGAGCCGGACGCACTCGTCGACGTCGACGACCCGCGCCGGGATGCCGCGAGCGGTGGCCCAGCCCTGCTTGCGGTGCAGGTCGGCGAGGCGCTCCGGGGTGGTGGCGACCTCGAGGCCGCCGACCTGGTCGAAGCACGCGGCGCCGTCGACCTCGAGGTCGAGGAACTTCTCCACGGTGTAGGTGGCGAACGCGCTCATCGTGCGCGACGCGTTGGTCTGGAACACCAGGCCCGGGGCGTGCGAGGTCGACCCGCCGGCCAGCGGCAGGGGCCCCTGGTCGAGGACGGTGACGTCGGTCCAGCCGCGGGCGGTGAGCTCGTCGGCGAGGTTGGCGCCGACGATGCCGGCCCCGATGACGACGACGCGGGGGGTGGTGCTCATGGCGTCTCCCAGGAGGCGGGGCCTGACTCGGGGCTGGGGTCGGGGCGGTACTCGGTGGCGGCGTCGACGAGCCGGTCGACGACGTGGGCGGCGAAGGACGGGCGCACCAGGACCTGCAGGTCGTCGCCGCCGTGGGCGACCAGGACGACCGCGGCCTGACCGAACAGGGTCTGGGCGCAGCGGCCGTGCGGGAAGGACCGGGGGCGCAGGTCGAGCGCGCACCCGGTGGTCAGCAGCTCGCGGGCCGCGCCGCCCCGCAGCCGCAGGGCGGTGCGCTGGGCGGAGACGTCGACGGCCATCCCGCCGTGGGCCGCCGCGGCCTCGTCGACGGCGAACTCCCAGTCCTCGGGCTGCGCCGCGGCGCTGGTGAGCAGCCACTCGTCGGGCCCGAGGCGCAGGGCCTGGCCGGCGGGCAGCGCGGTCCACGTGTCGGGCCGCGTCGGCAGCGGGCCGCCGACGACCTGCTCGACCGCGGCCGGTCCTCCGCCGGCGGGGTCGACGCGCAGGTCGACGGCCGCGACGAGGCCCCCGAGCTCGAGGGCCAGGGCCGGGGCGAGCTCGGCCGAGAGCGCCTCGAGCAGGTCGCGGTAGCCCTCGAGGGGGTGGCGGGCGGTCAGGGTCGCGGTCTGGATCTCAGCCATCGCGGCGCGCTCCTTCGGGGTCGACGAGGACGGTGTCGCCGATCTGTGCGGCCACGAGCTCGCCGGCCACGGGCACCCCCACGACCTCGCCGATGCGCTCGCGGCCGCCCTTGACCAGGGCGAGCGCGAACGGCCGGGCGAGGGCCGCGCTGTGGTAGCTGGAGGTGACGTGGCCGAGCATCGGCACCGGCGGGGCGGGCAGCCGCCCGTCCTCGGCGAGGTCCACGATCTGGGAGCCCTCGGGCAGCTTCGTCGCCGCGTCGACGGGCAGCAGGGAGACCAGCTGCTTGCGCCGCGGATCCTGGTTCTGCGGGCGGGCGAACGAGCGCTTGCCCAGGAAGTCGGGCTTCTTGCGCGACACCGCCCAGCCCAGGCCGAGGTCGTGCGGCGTGACGGTGCCGTCGGTGTCCTGCCCGATGATCGGGTAGCCCTTCTCGGCCCGCAGGACGTGCATCGTCTCGGTGCCGTAGGGCGTGATCCCGTACGGCCGGCCGGCCTCGAGCAGCCGGTCCCACACCGCCGCGGCGTACCAGGAGCCGACGCTCACCTCGAAGGCGAGCTCGCCGGAGAACGAGATGCGCGCGAGGCGGACGGGCACGCCGTCGAGGGCCGTGTCCTGCCAGCTCATGAAGCCGAAGGCCTCGTTGGTCACGTCGACGTCGGCGAAGACCGCGCCGACGACGTCGCGGGACCGGGGCCCCGCCACCGCGACGATCGCGAGCTGCTCGGTGACCGAGGTCAGCCGCACCCGCAGGTCCGGCCACTCCGTCTGGAGCCACTCCTCCATCCGGTCGAGGACGGCGGCGGCGTTGCCGGTGGTCGTGGTGACGAGGAAGCGGTCGTCGGCCAGGCGCAGCACGGTGCCGTCGTCGAGGACCATGCCGTCGTTGCCGCACATGACGCCGTAGCGCACGCGCCCGACCTTCAGGCTGCTCATCACGTTCGTGTAGAGCCGGTCGAGCAGCACCGCCGCGTCCGGCCCCCGGACGTCGATCTTGCCCAGGGTCGAGCCGTCCATGACGCCGACCGACGTGCGCACGGCCGCGCACTCGCGCAGCACCGCCGCGGTCATGTCCTCCCCGACGCGCGGGTAGTGGCGGGCGCGCTTCCACTGCCCGACGTCCTCGAACTCCGCGCCCGCGGCGACGTGGCGGTCGTGGATCGGCGTCGTCCGCACGGGGTCGTAGAGGTCGCCGCGCGCCCGGCCGGCCAGCGCGGCGAACGCGACCGGCGTGTACGGCGGGCGGAAGGTGGTGGTGCCGAGGTCCTCGATCGGCCGGCCGAGCAGCTCCGCGGTGATCCCCGAGGCGACGATCCCGGACGTCTTGCCCTGGTCGTGCGCGGTGCCGATCGTCGTGTAGCGCTTGACGTGCTCCACCGAGCGCATCCCGGCGCCCACGGCGCGGGCGATGTCGGCGACGGTCGCGTCGCGCTGGAGGTCGACGAACTGGCGGGCGGGGTCGCCCGCGGTCCGCCAGAGCACCATGGTCGGCTCGCCCGGCTCCTCGTCCGCGTGCGGCGCGTCCGGGCCGCCGGCCTGGCGCAGGCACCCGGCGAGGTCGAACACGCCGTCGGCGGCGCCGACGACCTCGACGCCCGGCAGCGGCGTCCCGGGACGGAACGCGCCCAGCGCCGGGTCCCAGGTCAGGCGCCCGCCGACGTGGGTGAACAGGTGCACGGTCGGGTTCCAGCCGCCGCTGACCAGCAGCAGGTCGCACGGGACCTCGTGGCGCTCCTCCCCCACCAGCGCGGCGGTCACGCGGTCGTCGCCCCGGGTGCCGCGCACCTGCGTGCCCGCGGAGACCTCGATGCCGCGCTCGGCGCACCGCCGGGCCCAGACCTCGGGGACCCGGGAGCGGGCGTCGAGCACCCGGACCGCGGCCGCCGCGTCGAGCAGGTCGACCGCGGCGGCGTACGCGGCGTCGTCGCTGGTGCACACGACGACCTCGCGGCCGGCGAGCACGCCGTGGCGGTGCAGGAAGTCGCGCGCCG
The DNA here is from genome assembly GCA_902805495.1 of uncultured Actinomycetospora sp. Lineage (GTDB taxonomy): Bacteria > Actinomycetota > Actinomycetes > Mycobacteriales > Pseudonocardiaceae > Actinomycetospora. Next base: position 2,660 of record CADCTH010000288.1, on the reverse strand, counting down.
ACGCGGCGAGCATCACGCCCGGGCGGTCGTCGTCCTCGAACACGATCGGCCGCTCGATCGCGCCGGCGGCGATGACCACGCGCGCGGCGCGGATGCGGTGCACGCGCTGGCGGGACGCGCCCCGCGTGCGCCGCTCGAGGGCGAGCACGAGGCCGTCGTCGTGGTGGCCGAACGCCGTGGTGCGCTGCAGGTGCGTCACCGTCGGCAGGGCGGCGAGCTCGGCCACGACGTCGGCGACGAACTCCCGCGACGGGCGGCCGTCGATGGTCTCGGTGCCGGTGAGCGTGCCGCCGGGCTCGGGGCGGTCGTCGACGAGGACGACGTCGAGGCCCTCGCGGGCGGCGCGCCGGGCCGCGGTCAGGCCGGCGGGGCCGGCGCCGACGACCAGCACGTCGCAGTGGACGTGGCGGTGGTCGTACCGGGCGACGTCGGCGACCTGGGAGAGCCGGCCCTGCCCGTCCACACCGCGGGCGACGAGGCCGTCGGTGATCTCGACCGTGGACGCGAGCACCATCGGCTCCGGGAACGGCTCCTCGATCTGGACCAGGCCCGTCGGGTCCTCGACCCACGCGGCGCCGATGCCGCGCGGACGCCCGTACTTGATGCTGGTGTCGAGCGGGCGGGCGTCGTGGGCGAGCAGCACCGAGGCGAGCGTGTCGCCGGGGTGTCCGGTGTAGGCGGTGCCGTCGACCGTGACCGTGACCGTCCGGCCGCGGTCGACGCGGCCGTAGCCCTCGACCCGGCTCACGACGTCGCCCCCGATCCCGACGCCGCGAGGGGGCCGACGCTGAGGAACCGGTGGGTGCGCGTGTCGCGGACCGCGGTGAACCAGCGGCGGCAGCCCGCGCTGTGGGCCCAGCGCTCGGCGAAGGGGCCCTTCGGGTTGTCGCGGAAGAACACGAAGCGGGCCCACTGCTCGTCGGTCAGCGCGGCGGGGTCGGACGGGTACGCGACGTGGGCCTGGCCGCCGTAGGAGAACTCGAGCTCCTCACGGGGGCCGCACCACGGGCAGGCGATGAGTTGCACGGCGATCTCCGCTCAGTGGGCCACGGCGGCGGCGCCGTGCTCGTCGACGAGGGCACCGGTGACGAAGCGGTCGAGGCCGAAGGGGGCGATGAGGGGGTGGGGGCGGCCGTGGGCCACGGTGTCGGCGAACGCCCAGCCGATGCCCGGGGTGGCCTTGAACCCGCCGGTGCCCCAGCCGCAGTTGAGGAACACGTTGTCGTAGGGGGTGCGCCCGACGATCGGGCTGGCGTCCGGCGTGACGTCGACGACGCCGGCCCAGCTGCGCAGCAGGTGCGCGCGGGCGAACACCGGGAAGAGCTCGACGGCGGCCGCCATCTGGCGCTCGATGATGTGGAAGGCGCCGCGCTGGCCGTAGCCGTTGTAGGTGTCGACGCCCGCGCCCATCACCAGCTCGCCCTTGTGCGCCTGCGAGACGTACACGTGGACGGCGTTGGACATGACGATCGTCGGGTGCACGGGCTCGAGGAGCTCCGAGACCAGCGCCTGCAGCGGGTGCGACTGCAGGGGCGCGGGGACGCCGAGCATGTCGAGCAGCACCGAGGTGTGGCCCGCGGCGCAGAGGGCGACGGTGCCGCACCCGATGTCCCCGCGGGTCGTGCGGACACCCGTGACGCGGTCGCCCTCGGTGACGAAGCCCGTGACCTCGCAGTCCTGGATGATGTCGACGCCCGCGTCGCTGGCCCGGCGGGCGAAGCCCCAGGCCACGTAGTCGTGCTTCGCGATCCCGGCCCGCGGCTGGAACGTCGCACCCTGCACGGGGTAGCGGATGTCGTCGGAGACGTTGACGATCGGGCAGACCTTCGCCACCTCGTCGGGGTCGAGCCATTCGGCGTCGATCCCGTTGAGCTTGTTGGCCTCGACCCGGCGCACCGAGTCGCGGACGTCCTGCTCGGTGTGGGCGAGGTTGAGCACGCCGCGCTGGCTGAACAGGATCGGGTAGCCGAGGTCCTCCTCGAGCCCCTCCCACAGCTTGAGGGCGTGCTCGTAGATCCCGGCCGACTCGTCCCACAGGTAGTTCGAGCGGATCAGCGTGGTGTTGCGGGCCATGTTCCCGCCCGCCAGCCAGCCCTTCTCGACGACGGCGACGTCGGTGATGCCGAGCTTCGCCAGGTAGTGCGCGGTGGCCAGGCCGTGCCCGCCGCCGCCCACGATGACGACGTCGTAGGACCGCTTCGGCGCGGCGTCGCGCCAGAGGGCGTCGGGGTGCTCGGGGAGCGCGGCGCCCGGGGCGGTCCCTGGTGATGCGGTGCTCATGCCTGCAGCTCCGGGTAGAGGGGGTGGCGGTCGGCGAGGGCGGCGACGCGGTCGGCGAGGGCAGCGAGATGGGCGGGGAGCTCGGCGTCGGTGACGGACGGGCGCAGGGCGCGGGCGATCACGTCGGCGACGACGCGGAAGTCCTCGGCGTCGAACCCGCGGGTGGCCAGCGCCGGGGTGCCGATGCGCACCCCGGAGCTGACCATCGGGGGCCGCGGGTCGAAGGGCACCGCGTTCCGGTTCACCGTGATGCCGATGGCGTGCAGCCGGTCCTCGGCCTGCTGGCCGTCCAGCGGCGACTCGCGCAGGTCGACCAGGACCAGGTGCACGTCGGTGCGGCGGCTGACCACGCTGACCCCGGCCTCCCGGCAGTCGGGCGC
>CADCTH010000287.1 GCA_902805495.1 uncultured Actinomycetospora sp. | reverse complement strand
CCGGGCCCGGCAGGCCTCCCACGTCGGCAGCGTCCCGGCGTCGCGGGCCTGCGCCAGCGTCGGGGCGGCGGCGTCCTTGTCGGAGAGCACCAGATCCTCCACCGCGCACCACCGCGACCAGGGCAGCCCCAGCGCCGGGTCGAGGGGCGAGACGCCGTGCTCGGTGGCGGGCGCGTACTCCCGCGAGCACAGGTAGGTGGTCACGCTGCCGTCGGCGAGCGCGAGGAACGCGTGCCCGAGGCCCTCGGCCAGGTACACCGCCTGCAGCGCGTCGCCGTCGAGGCGCACGGCGTCCCAGGCCCCGTAGGTCGGCGAGCCGACCCGGACGTCGACGACGACGTCGACGACGGCCCCGGCGCTGCACTGCACGTACTTGGCCTGTCCCGGCGGCACGTCGGCGAAGTGCACCCCGCGCAGGACCCCGCGGCGGGATACGCTCGTGTTGGCCTGCGCAACATGCAGCGGGTGCCCCACCACGTCGGCGAACACCTCCGCCCGGTAGGGCGCCGCGAACGCGCCCCGCGCGTCGGGGAACACCGGCGGGCTGAACAGCCACGCGCCGGGCACGCCCAGCTCCCGCGCCTCCACGGCCGCCGACCCTAGAGGCCGCAGCGCGGGTGACACGCGGGACGGCCCGCCGTCGCGAGACGCGGCCCCGTCCGCACGCCAGGATCGCGCGACCACCGACCCCGCTTGGAGTCCCCCGTGAGCGACGTCCCCCCCGACGACACCACCGACGACCAGCCCTCCCTCGACGGCCGGGACATCACCGAGGAGGAGGTCTTCGCGGCGCACGAGGCCGGCAAGCTGTCGGTGGCGCCCACCGTCGGGCTCGCCGGGCGCCGCGACCTCGCCATCGCCTACACCCCGGGAGTGGCCAAGGTGTGCCGGGCGATCGCCGACGACAAGGCGCTCACCGCCCGCTACACGTGGACCCACCGCCTCGTCGCCGTCGTCTCCGACGGCACCGCGGTCCTCGGCCTCGGCGACATCGGCCCGCGCGCCTCGCTGCCGGTGATGGAGGGCAAGTCGGCGCTGTTCAAGGCGTTCGCGGACCTGGACTCGATCCCGCTGGTGCTCGAGACCACCGACGTCGACGAGATCGTCGACACCCTCGTGCACCTGCGCCCCAGCTTCGGCGCGGTCAACCTCGAGGACATCGCCGCGCCCCGCTGCTTCGAGATCGAGCGCCGGCTGATCGAGGCGCTGGACTGCCCGGTCATGCACGACGACCAGCACGGCACGGCGATCGTCGTGCTCGCGGCGCTGAAGAACGCGGTGCGCGTCCTCGGGCGCGACCTCGCCTCGCTGCGCGTCGTCGTGAGCGGGGCGGGCGCCTCCGGCGTCGCCTGCGCGAAGATCCTGATGTCCGCGGGGGCGCACGACGTCGTCGTGCTCGACTCGCGGGGCGTCATCCACGCCGGCCGCGAGGGCATGAACGTCGAGAAGATCGCGCTGGCCGAGGAGACCAACCCCCGCGGGGTGCGCGGCGACCTGGCCACGGCCCTCGAGGGCGCGGACGTGTTCCTCGGGCTGTCGGGCTCGACGGTGCCCGAGGCGGTCATCGCGGCGATGGCCGACGACGCGATCGTGTTCGCGCTGTCCAACCCGGACCCCGAGATCGACCCCGAGGTCGCGCGCAAGCACGCCGCCGTCGTCGCCACCGGGCGCAGCGACTACCCGAACCAGATCAACAACGTGCTGGCGTTCCCGGGCGTCTTCGCCGGGGCCCTCGACGCGGCCGCGCGCCGGATCACCGAGGCCATGAAGCTCGCCGCCGCCGACGCGATCGCCGACATCGCCGCGGGCGACGAGGAGTTCGGGCGCGACCACATCGTCCCCAGCGCGCTGGACGCCCGCGTCGCGCCCGCCGTCGCCGAGGCCGTCGCCCGCGCGGCGTCGGAGGAGGGCGTCGTGCGCCGCCACGTCGCCGAGGTGGCCGCCGAGCACCGGTGACCCCGGTCTCAGCGGGTGTACGCGCTCGGCCGGTCGGGCACACGTCGTCCGTCGCGCACGGCCGATCGCTGCCGCGCGCTCGCCCGCGCATCGCTCGCCCGGCGCAGACGAGATCCACCGAACGGCGGTCGCGGAGCGTTCGCTGCGTGCCACGGACCGCTCACGGCGCGGAGTTCGCACCGTCGGTAGGCCGGCGAGCCGCACGTGGGTGACACGGCGGCCCATCGGCCGAGTGGCGCTGGGCCACCCGCCGTTCGTCGTGGCTGCCGTCCGCTTCGGCGCGACGACCGGTCGGTGGTCTCAAGGTCCACCGGTCGGGGTGTGCACCCGACAGCGTGCGACGCCACGGTCGCCGCGCGGGGTCCCTCCACGGGGTGATCACCCCGGACCCGGACCGGGTCTCCTTCGTTGCTGAGACAGACGCGGACGGTCCGTTCCACACCGGAGACGAGACACGGGCCGCGGGCGAGGAGACGACCGTGAGCAGAGCCGCGCCGGCGCCGGGCCCTCGGGGTCTCGCCGTCGTCCGGGCCACGGCGGCGTCCCGCCGTCCCGGCACGCGCGCCACGCTGCCCACGCCCGTCGACCCCGACTCCACCGACCACACCGCCGACACCGTGGGCGCCGTGGGGACCGTGCCGCTGCCGCCCGGCGCGGCGCTGCGCCGCGACGCCCAGGGCCGCCTCGTCGAGGTCCGCGAGGCGGTGGCCCGCCTCGTCGACCCCGCGGGCGGCCTGGAGCCGCGCCACATGCTCGGGCGGCCGCTGACCGAGCTGGTGGCCGACCTCGGCCACCGCGGCCCGGACGGCCTGCTCACCGGGCGCCTGCGCCGCGCCGGCGCCGCCCCGCTGCCGGTGCGCGTGGTGGTGTGGCCGGAGGCGTGCGGCGGGGCGGTGCTCGTCCTCGTGCCCGAGACGCCCGCGGTGGCGTCGCCCGTGGGCCCCCTGGCGTCGGTGACCGCCCCCGTCGTGCCCGCCGGCCCGCCCGCGCCGTCGGCGGCCGACGTGGAGCGCATCGCGGGGCTCGGGCACTGGGAGGTCGACCTCGCCTCGGGCACCGCGTCCCTCTCGCCCGTGCTCGCCGAGCTGCTCGGCGTCGACCGCGGCGGCGTACGCCGGCCCGAGGACCTGCTCGCCGCCGTGCACCCCGACGACCGCGAGGGCCTCGCCCGTCGCTGGGCCACGCTGCTGGCCGACGGTGTGCCGCTGGACGACGAGGTGCGCCTCGGCGACGGCAGCGGGCGCATCCTGCACCTCAACGCGGGGCGCCGCGGCGACGTCGCGGGGGACCCGGCCCCCGGCACCGTGCTGGGCACCGCCGCGGACGTCACCGCCCGGCGCCAGGCCGAGGAGCGGCTGCGCGCCTCCACCCAGCGCTTCACCGACCTGCTGGCCGTCGCCCCGGTCGGCATCGCGCTCTTCGACGACGACGAGCGCCTCATCAAGGCCAACCAGGCGCTGTG
>CADCTH010000286.1 GCA_902805495.1 uncultured Actinomycetospora sp. | reverse complement strand
GGGCGCCAGCGCGACGAGATGGTGCGCACGGTGCTGCGCGAGGCGACGACGCTCGGGCTCGTCGCGCACGACGCGATCACCTCGGCCGCCCGCGAGCTGCTCGCCGTCGCCCGCGGTGCCGGCGACGACCCCGACGGCGCCGCGGCCGCCGCGCTGCGCCGGGCCCTGCCCGACCCCGTCGACCACGTGCTCCTGCAGGCCGACCTCACCGCGATCGCCCCGGGGCGCCTCGAGCCCGAGCTCGCGCAGGCGCTCGACCGCGTCGCCGACGTCGAGGCCGCGGGCAGCGCCACCGTGTACCGGATCAGCGAGGCCACCGTGCGCCGGGCGCTCGACCTCGGGCAGACGGCCGGCGACCTGCACGAGCTGTTCGCCACCCGCTCGGCCACCCCGGTGCCCCAGGGCCTGACCTACATGGTCGACGACGTCGCCCGCCGCCACGGGCGCCTGCGCGGCGGGGCGGCGGCGTCGTTCCTGCGGTCCGAGGACGAGGCGCTGGTCGCCGAGGTGCTCGCCGACCCCGAGGCCGAGCGCCTCGAGCTGCGCCGCATCGCGCCCACCGTCCTCGTGAGCCCGCAGCCGCTGGCCGACGTGCTCGAGGCCCTGCGCGCCGCGGGGCTGCGGCCGGTCGCCGAGGACGACGTCGGCGGGGTGCTCGACCTGCGTCCCCGCGGCCGGCGCACCCCCGCCCGCCGTCCCGAGCGCGCGCACGGCACCACTCCGACGCTGTCGGAGGACCAGGTCACCGCGCTCGTCGCCCAGATGCGCGCCGGTGACCGCGCGGCCACGGCCTCGCGGGGCCGCACCACCGGCGCGGGGTCCGGGCGCTCGGCGACCTCGGCCACCGTCGCCGTCCTCGCCGAGGCCGCCCGCACCGGGCGCAGCGTGTGGATCGGCTACGTCGACGCCCACGGCACGGCGTCCCAGCGCGTCGTGCGCCCCCTGCGCGTCGGCGGCGGCGTGCTGGAGGGCATCGAGGGCGCCGATGAGGACGGCGACACCAACGGCGCGACGATCGGCGCGGCCCCGCTGTCCTTCGCGCTGCACCGCATCACCTCGGTCAGCGTGCTCGCCTGACCTCGTGGGTTGCAGCGAACGGGTATCTCGCTGCCTCTAGGCGCACGAAGTCTCCGTCGATCACGCGACCGGTGGGCCCGGTGCCGGTCGACCCGGGTGCGAACGCGGAGTTCGCGCGCATAGAAGCAGCGAACAGCGCGTTCGCTGCGGAGCCGGAGCCGGAGCAGGAGCCGGAGCCAGAGCTCAGGCCCGGGCGCCGACGGCCCAGACCTGCATCGCGTGCTCCACGAGCGCGATGAGCGCCTGCTTCGTCGACTCCCGGTCGCGGGCATCGACGGTCGTGATCGGCACCGCGGGGTCGATGGCCAGGGCCTCGCGGACGTCCTCGAGGTCGTGGCGCAGCTGGCCGTCGAAGAGGTTGACGCCGAGGACGTAGGGCAGGCGGCGGTCCTCGAAGAAGTCGACAGCGGCGAAGCAGTCGGCGAGGCGGCGGGTGTCGGCGAGGACCACCGCACCGATCGCGCCGCGCACCAGGTCGTCCCACATGAACCAGAACCGGTCCTGCCCGGGCGTGCCGAACAGGTAGAGGATCAGGTCGGAGTCCAGCGACACGCGCCCGAAGTCCATGGCGACCGTGGTGGTGCGCTTGTGGGGCACCGCCGAGAGGTCGTCGACGCCCGCGCTCGCGTCGGTCATCACGGCCTCGGTGGTCAGCGGGTCGATCTCCGAGACCGAGCCCACGAACGTCGTCTTGCCGACCCCGAAGCCGCCGGCCACGACGATCTTGGCGGAGGTGGTCGTCGGGACGGGCTCCACGAGAGCGGCGTCAGAGCCGTCGAAGTCCACTCAACACCCTTTCCATCAGCGCCCGGTCCGGGACGTCGCCCGAGGTCGAGGCGGTCTGGTGCACCACGACGGTGCCCTGGGAGGCCATGTCACCGATGAGCACCCGGGCCACGCCCAGCGGCAGCGTCAGCAACGCGGCCACCTCCGCGACCGATCGGGGCTCGCGGCACAGCTCGGCCACGGCGCGGTGCTCGTACCGGGGGATCCGCGACGGATCGCGGCCCGCGGTGCCGACCGAGACGAGGGTCTCGACGGCGAGGTCGTAGACCGGGCGGGTGCGACCGCCGGTCCAGGCGTAGGGCCGCACGATCGCGACGTCCTCGTCGCGCTCGGCGGGCGGCTCGGCCTCGGCCAGCTCGTGGCGCGGCGGCCCGGGCCGGGGGACGCCGTACGGCGCGGTCCGGGGCTCCCCGGGCGCCAGGGCGTGCGCGCCCTCCGCGCCCTCGCCGTAGAGGTAGCCGTCCGCGGCGACCGTGCCCACGAAACCCTCGGTGGCGTCGGCGCCCGGGTCGGGTGCCGCGCGGTCGTCCGGGGCCTGCGGCGTCTCGGGGGCGTCGTCCCCCCGCCGGCGCCGGAACAGGCCCCGCCGCTCCCCCTTCGGGCGCGACGGACCGCTGATCCCGTTGACGACGTCGGCGAAGGACTCGCCGGGCTCATCGCTCACCGGTGGTCACCCCCTCGACGCGGTCATCGCACCGCCGACCCCTGCAGCTCGGCGCGGAGCTCGGGGGTCAGCAGCTGGCCGACACGGTCGACCAGCAACGTCATCTCGTACCCGACCAGCCCGATGTCGCAGTTCGGGGCGGCGAGGGTGGCCAGGCACGAGCCGTCGCTGATGGACATGAGGAGCACGATGCCGCGCTCCATCTCCACCACCGTCTGCACGACCTCGCCGGCCTCGAAGCAGCGCGCGGCGCCCTGGGTCAGGCTGATCAGCCCCGAGGCCACCGCGGCGAGCTGGTCGGCGCGGTCGCGCGGCAGGCGGCTCGACGCGGTCAGCAGCAGCCCGTCGGCCGACACGACGACCGCGTGGGCCACTCCGGGCACCCGCTCGGCGAAGTTCGAGACCAACCAGCCGAAGCGGCTCGGCTGCGACTGGGCTCCGGTCACTGCTCCTCCTCATCCCCGGGGCGCGCGTCGGGCTCGCCCACGGTGTCGGCGGGGCGGGCGCGCCGCGTGGTGCGCCCGTCCGTCACGCCCTGCTGGTAGCTCGCGAGGCGTCCGCGGATCGCCTCGGCGCTGCGCCGCGGGAGCGCGGGCCCGTCGCTCGGGGCCGCGGGGCGCGCGGCCCCG
>CADCTH010000285.1 GCA_902805495.1 uncultured Actinomycetospora sp. | reverse complement strand
GCCGAGGCGGACGCCGATCCGGCGCGGCGGCGCGCGGTGGTCGACGCCTTCCTCACCGCCGCCCGCGAGGGGGACTTCGCGGGCCTGCTCGCCGTGCTCGACCCCGACGTCGAGCTGCGCGCCGACCGCGTCGCCGTCGCGGCGGCGGAGGCCAACCGCGACCGCGGCGCCCCCGAGCTCGCCGAGACCCTGCAGGGCGCCGAGGCCGTCGCGCGGGTGTTCAGCGGGCGGGCCCAGGCAGCGCAGCCGGCGCTGCTCGACGGCGTGCCGGGTGCGGTCTACGCACCGGGCGGGCACGTGTACTCGGCGTTCGAGCTCGTGGTCATCGACGGGCGGATCGCCGTCATCGAGATGATCGCCGACCCCGACGTGATCGCGGCGCTCGACGTGGAGCTCTAGATCGTGGGGGCTTTCCTCGCGTTGGACGCCAGCGTGGCCCCCACGCTGGCACACCCCGTGCGCCACCGGCACTCAGCACCCATCGGAGCGCGACGGGCGCATCTCCTCGGAGCGACTAGATGAGCCCCATCTTCGAGGCGGCGTAGACGGCCTCGGCGCGGCGGGTGACGTCGAGCTTGCGCATGAGGTTGCCGACGTGGAACTTCACCGTCGTCTCGGAGATGAAGAGCTCGCGGCCGATGGTCCGGTTGGACATGCCGCGGGCGAGCAGGCGCAGCACGTCGAGCTCGCGGCCGGTGAGCGGGTCGCCGTGGGCCTGCTGGCCGTTGAGCGAGCGGACGACGGCGGCGGCCGAGCGGGAGTCGAACGCCGACTCGCCGCGGGACACGGCGCGGATCGCGCTGGTCAGCTCGGTGGTGTCGACGTCCTTGACGACGTAGCCCCGCGCGCCGGCGTGCACCGCCTCGACGACCAGCCGGTCGTCGAGGAACGTCGTGAGCACCAGCACCCCGACGCCCGGGTGCGCCTGGGTCAGCTGGCGGCACAGGTGCAGGCCCTCGGAGTCGGAGCTGGTCGAGAGCTTGAGGTCGAGCAGCACGATCGTCGGGCGCTGGTGCGCGACGACGGCGAGCGCCTCGGCGGCGCTGGAGGCCTCGCCGACGATGGCGAACTGGGGCTCGCGCTCGAGCACCGAGCGCAGGCCTTGGCGGACGATCGCGTGGTCGTCGACGAGGACGATGCGCACCTCGCCGCGGCGGGCGGTGGCGCGGGCGGGGACGCGGATGTCGGTCATGACCGGCTCCCGGGCTCGGAGTGGTCAGGGGCACCCGACGGCGACACGCCGGCGGGGAGTGGGAGGGGCACGCCGACCTCGATGCGGATGCCGCCCTGCGGGGAGCGGCGGATGCGCAGCGTGCCGCCGATCTCGCGGGCGCGCTCGGCCATGTTGACCAGGCCGCGGTGCGAGCCGTCGACGTCGCCGGCCGCGGCGACGCGCAGCGCGCGGCGCACGTGCTCCGGGTCGCCGGTGCCGTCGTCGGACACCGAGAGCACGAGGCGGTCCTTGCGGAAGGCCAGCCGCACGACGGCGACACCGGCCTCCGCGTGCACGGCGGCGTTGAACAGCGCCTCGCCGGCCACGCGGAACAGCGAGCGCTCGGCGGCCGAGGGCAGCACGACGGGCCGGCCCTCGATGCGCACCTCGACGCGCAGGTCCGAGGGCATGTGGACGGTCGAGAGCTCCTCGAGCATCGCGGGCAGCGTCTGGCGCCCGCGGTCACCGTGGTGGTGCAGCGCGTAGATCGCCGACCGCAGCTGCTCGACGGCCCGGCGGGTCAGCGCCTTGGCCGTCTCGAGGCGCTCGCGCTGGCGCTCGTCGCGCATCTCGGAGCGCACGACCTCGATCTGCATGCCGGCCGACAGTGCGTACTGGGTGACCGAGTCGTGCAGCTCGCGGGCGATGCGGTGGCGCTCGGAGTCGAGCACCTCGCGCTGGCGGGCCACGGTGAGCGCGTCGCGGGTGTGCTGGAGCTGCTCGTTGCGCGCGGCCAGGTCCTCGGCGTGACGGCTGGCCTCGCCGTAGAGGCGCATCGTGCGCTGGTGCAGCGCGGAGTTCTGCAGCGCGGCCGCGGTCTGCCCCGCGAGGACGCGCAGCACCGACGCGTCGGTGGCGTCGATGGCGCGCTCGGCCCCGGTCCAGGCCACGATCTCGCCGACCACGTCGCCGTCGAGGTGCACCGGGACGTGCAGGTGGTGCGGGTCCTGGGGACGGTGGCCGGGCGCGGGCGCGGTGTCGTCCCCGTCCGCCTCCTCGGCCCCGTGACGGTGCCCGGCCCCCGAGCGCACGCCGTGCAGGTGCGCGGCCACCCACGGCGGCACCGCGGGGTCGTCGGCGTCGACCTCGTCGCCCACGGGCCCGAGCACGAGGTGGCGCGGCGCCGCCTCGGGCAGCGCGCCGTCGGCCAGCGCGAACACCACCCAGTGCGCGGTGAGGTGGTCGGCGGCGGCCTCGGCGACCGCGCGCACGAGCGTCCCCGGCCCCTCGGTGGTGCGCACCAGCGCGCGGGAGATGCGGTCGAGGGCGTGGATGACCCGGCGCAGCCGCTCGGCCGACGCGAGGTACTCGACGTAGAAGGAGGGCTTGCCCGACCGGATGCCGGTGAGCTGGTCGAGGTCGTGGTGGTCGGTCTCGGTCCGGCTGCTCATCGAGCGCTCCCCGGCACTACAGCGCCGCCCGGAACAGCGTCTCGATGTCGGCCTGGTCGGCCTCGCGCGGGTTGGTCGACAGGCAGGCGTCGGCGAGCGTCATGACCGAGAGCAGCCCGACGTCGGCGTCGGTGACACCGATCTCGCCCAGGCCCTTCGGGACGCCGAGCTCGTCGGCGAGGCGCCGGACCTCCCACGCCGCCCACTCGGCGGCCTCGGCCGCGCCCGCGTCGGAGTCGGGCGCGATGTCGCCCGGCAGGCCGAGGGCCTGCGCGATCGGCACGAAGCGGTGCGGGTCCTGCTCGGCGTTGAAGCGGATGACGTGCGGCAGCAGCACGCCGTTGATGACGCCGTGCGGGAGGTCGAGCAGGCCGCCGACCTGGTGGCTCATCGCGTGCGCGGCGCCGAGGATCGCGTTGGTGAACGCCATGCCGGCCTCGAGCGCGGCCTGCGCCATGCAGGTGCGCGCGGCCTCCTCGGACGGGTGGTCCATGGTGCGCTCGAGGTGCTCGCCGACCAGCGCGATGGCCTGCAGCGCGTGGTGGTCGGTGAGCGGGTTGTGCGCCCGCGACACGTAGGCCTCGATGCCGTGGGTGAGGGCGTCGAGGCCCGTGGCGGCGTTGAGCCAGTCGGGCATCGTGGTCAGCAGGTGCGGGTCGACCACCGACACGTCGGGCACCATCGCGCGGCCGAGGATCGTGATCTTGGTGTTGCGCCGGGTGTCGGTGACGATGCAGAACTGCGAGACGTCGGCGCCGGTGCCCGAGGTGGACGGCACCATCACCAGCGGCGGGATCGGCAGCGCCATCCGGTCGACGCCCTCGTAGTCGAGGATCGTGCCGCCGTTGCCGGCGAGCAGCGCGATGCCCTTGGCCGCGTCGATCACCGAGCCGCCACCGAGCGCGACGATGACGTCGCAGCGCTGGTCGAGGTAGGTGAGGTGCCCCGCGGCGATCTCGTGGTCCTTGGGGTTGGGCGTCACCCCGTCCCACACGGTCGCGCGCAGCCCGGCGTCGGCGAGGTGGGCGCACAGCTGCGCCGGCCAGCCCGCCTCGGTGAGCCCGGGGTCGGTGACGAGCAGCGGGCGGCGCGCGCCCAGGCGGACGGCGGCGTGCGCGGCCTCGGGCAGCGAGCCGGGGCCGAACAGGATCTCCGGGACGTGGAACTTCGCGAGCCGCGTGGCGGAGCGGGGCCGGGCGGCGGCACGGTCGGCCGGGCGTCGCGTCGGTGAGGCGGTGGCGTACGCGGGCTCGTCGGCGGTGCGTCGGCGCGCGATGACCGAACCCCCCGCTCGGGTCACGCTGTCGACGACGACCACGCTGCCCCCTCCTCGAAGGACGACTGGTTGCCCACGTTACAGACGGACACCGGATGGCGGCAGGGTGACCGATGAGTTCGGTCTTGCTCCGTCCGGCGCAGACGAACCCCTGCTCCGGGCTCCCCCTCACGCCGCGCTGACGCCCGCCGACGTCCGCACGACGAACGACTCCTCGGCCCACCACCGGCGGAAGGTCGCCAGGCCGACGCCCTCGACGAGGCGGCGGGTCTGGCTGTCCTGGGCGAGCATCGCGGCGATCTTCCGGTCCAGCCGCTCGCCGGACAGCCGCAGGTGCAGGTCCGGCTCGACCTCGTCGGCGGGCGCGTCCATGAACACGCCGAACTCCTCGTTGATCGCCGCGAACCGCCGCGTGAACCCGCGGGGCAGCACGGCCTGGACGAGGTCGGCGCCCGGCGCCGCGGCCCGCCACGCGCGGCGGGTCCAGGCGGCGACGGCCCGGTGGTCGGCGTGTCCGGTGAACCCGTCGGGGCCGAAGGTGACGATCGTGTCGGGCCGGACCTCCTCGACGATCCGGGCGACGCGCTCGGCCCCGGTGCGCACCGGCACCAGCGGCAGGGTCCCGTCCTCGTAGCCGAGCCACCGGTGCTCGGTGACGCCGCCGATCGCCAGCGCGGCGTCGAGCTCGCGCCCGGTGGGCGCCGAGACGGTCGGCCGGCCACCGCACGGGGTCGTCGGTGCCGTGCTCGCCGCGGGTCGCGGTCACGAGGACGACGCGGTCGCCCCGCTCGCGCGCCTCGAGCAGCAGGCCCGAGGACACGAACGTCTCGTCGTCGGGGTGGGCCCAGATCCCGAGCAGGGTCCTCGTCGCGGCGGGACGGGCGACGGGGACGGCGGCGGTGACGGCGGGGTGGTGGTGGCTCGCGGTGAGGTGCATGACCCG
>CADCTH010000284.1 GCA_902805495.1 uncultured Actinomycetospora sp. | reverse complement strand
CCGCGGGGATCGCCGCGGCGCTCGGCTGCGGCGTCTCGTCCGCGCCGCGACGTGCGTGACGACCGGCGCCGGCGGCGGCCGGGGCGCCGGTGGGCGCCGAGGCGGCATGGCGACCGGTGGGCGGGTGTGGTGCCCGTCCGTGGTCCATGGGTGTCCCCGATCCGTGTGACGTCCCCCCGACAGGGTGCTCCGAGGAAGGCATCGTCCGCCGACATCGTGTCGTTACCGGACGGAGACCGCCAGGTGCTTCCGACATCCGGGTCGGGTGATGGTCACGATCGAGTGGTGGGCGACGGGCCCGGGAACGACGACGGCCCCCCTCCGTGGGGAGGGGGGCCGTCGTGCGGCGTGTCGGGGTGGCGGGATTCGAACCCACGGCCTCCTCGTCCCGAACGAGGCGCGCTACCAAGCTGCGCCACACCCCGGAGGCGATCCGCGCGAGCGTGACTCTACCCGCTGGCCCCCGAGCGGGCGGACGGGGGCCGCCCCTCGCTCCCGCCGTTCGTCGGCGCCGTGCGGGCGGCGTCGGCGGCGCGCGGGGCGAGCTCGACCAGGGTGGCCTCGGGCCGGCAGGCGAAGCGGGCCGGGGCGTACGGCGAGGTGCCGAGGCCGGCGGAGACGTGCAGGCGGGTGCGCGCCCCCAACCGCGACGCCCCGCGGGCGCGGGAGCGGTCGACGCCGCAGTTGGTGACGATCGCCCCGTAGCCGGGCAGGCGCAGCTGCCCGCCGTGGGTGTGCCCGGCGAGCACGAGGTCGTAGCCGTCGGCGGCGAACCGGTCGAGCACCCGCGGCTCGGGGGAGTGGGTGAGCCCCAGGCGCAGGTCGTAGGGCTCGTCGGCGGGCCCGGCGATGCGGTCGTAGTCGTCCCGGCCGATGTGGGGGTCGTCCACCCCGCCGACGGCGACCCGCACGCCCGCGACGGTCAGCGTGTGCCGGGTGTGGGTGGCGTCGAGCCAGCCGCGCTCGATGAACGCGGCGCGCAGGTCGCGCCACGGCAGCTCCGGGCCGAGGACGCGGTGCTGCGGGCGGAACAGGTAGTGCGTCGGGTTCTTCGGCCGCGGACCGTGGTAGTCGTTGCTGCCCCAGACGAACAGCCCGGGGCGCTCGAGCAGGGTCCCCAGCGCGCGGAGCACCTCGGGCACGGCGCGCCGGTGCGACAGGTTGTCGCCGGTGTTGACCACGAGGTCCGGCTCCAGCGCCGCGAGCCCCTCGACGAAGCGCCGCTCGAGGCGCTGCCCGGGCCGCAGGTGCAGGTCCGAGACGTGCAGGACCCGCAGGGTGCGGCCGGCGGCGGTCACGGGGTCGAGCACCTCGAGCCGGGCGCGGCGCAGCGCGAACCACTGGCGCTCGACGCCGACGGCGTAGCCCAGGCCCAGCGCGCCGGTCGCGGTCAGCCCGGCGGCGGCGCGCAGGACCCGGCGCCCGAGCGTCGCGCTCATCCGCCGGTCCCCAGGGCGCCGGTGAGCGGCGGCGGACCGCTCGGCGGGCTCGGTGCGGCGGGCACGGTCCCGGTGGACACCTGCAGCGTGATGACCTGGTCGGGCAGCACCGATCCGCGCGGGTTCTGGCCGACGACGGTGCCGGCCGGCGCGCGGTTGCCCACCTGGACCTGCTGCACCTGGAAGCCCTCGTCGCGCAGCTCGGCCGTGGCCTCGTCGACCTGGTCACCGACGACCTCGGGCACCTGCGCGTTGCCACCGCCCTGCTGGTAGCGCGGGCTCGTCGGCGGCAACGGCGCGACCGGGAGCGGCGCGAACAGCGGGTTCATGGCCCGGAACCAGGTCCGCGCCGGGGTGGTGCCGCCGAAGAGGTTGCCGTCGCCGCAGGGGAACGGCGGGCGTCCGCCGCCGCCGTCGCACAACGTCCGCGGGGAGGGCGAGTCGTCGAAGGTGACCACCGCCCCGGCGTACTGCGTGTTGAAGCCGAGGAACGCCGCCGAGCGGTTGTTCTGGGTCGTGCCGGTCTTGCCGGACAGCGGGCGGTTCCACCCGTTGGCGGCCGCCGCGGCGGCGGCCGTGCCGCCGGGCTTGTCGTCCTTGCTCAGCCCGGTCATCAGCGTGTCGGCGAGGGCCGGGTCCACGACCTGCTCGCAGGGCTGCTCGGAGAGCGGCACGGGCGCGCCGGAGGTGTCGGTGATCGACTCGATCGGGGTCGGCGGGCACCACATCCCGCTCGAGGCCAGGGTGGCGCCCACGTTGGCCAGCTCGAGGGGGCTGGTCGGCGTGACACCCAGGGTGAACGAGCCCTGGTTCTGCTCGCGGGCGGTGTCGGCGATCGAGGGCCCGTCGCCGCCCTGGGGGTCGGCGAGCGAGCGCAGGCCGAGGCGGACCGCCATGTCCACCACGGGCGGGACCCCGGTGGTCTCCATGAGCTTGACGAAGCCGGTGTTCGGCGACGTGGCCAGCGCGTCGGTCATGCTCAGGACCGGGGGCGCGGGCGAGGAGTTCCGCACCGGGAAGGGGCGCCCGGAACCGTCGCGGTAGATGGGCGACGCGTAGCCGTCGGGCGGGATCGGCATCTGGTAGTTGATCCCCAGGCCCTCCTCGAGGGCCGCGGCCGCGGTGAAGACCTTGTAGACCGACCCGGCGCCGAGGTTGACCGGCTCCCACGGCAGGCCGTAGCTGGTCTCCTGCGCGTCGCCGTCCACGCCGAAGACGCGGTTGGCGCCCATCGCCACGACCCGGTGCCGGTCCCGTCCCGGCAGCACGGTCGACATCACGTCGGCGACGTTGCGCTGGCGCGGCGGGACCTCGCCCGTCAGTGCCGCCTGCATGGTGTTCATGGCGTTGCGGTCGAGCGTGGTGCGGATCGTGTAGCCGCCGCGGTTGAGCTGCTCGGCCGAGATGCCGGACTCGCCGAGGTAGTCGACCACGTACTTGCAGAAGAAGGCCGCGTTGCCCGCGCCGATGCAGCCGTTGGACGGCGTGGCCAGCGGCTCGACGATGCCCAGCGGCGAGGCCACGGCCTCCTGCGCCTGCTGCTGGGTGATCATGCCCTGGCCCAGCATCTGGTTGATGACCTCGTTGCGCCGGCCGGTCGCGGCCTGCGGGTGGCGCGTCGGGTCGAACTGCGTCGTCGACTGCACCATGCCGGCCAGGAGCGCGGCCTGCGGGACCGTGAGGCGGTCGGGCGTGGTGTTGAAGTAGGTGCGCGCGGCCGCGCTGACGCCGTAGGAGTTGTTGCCCAGGAAGACGATGTTGAGGTAGCGCTCGAGGACCTCGTCCTTGGCGTCGCGCTTGGTGCGGCCGGACGCCAGCTCGCGCTCGAGCTGCAGCGCGACGCGGACCTCGCGCAGCTTGCGGGCGTAGGTCGGCTCGGTGGCCCGCAGGCGCTCCGACTCGGTCTGCGCGGTGACGTAGAGCTGGTAGTTCTTGATGTACTGCTGCGTGAGCGTCGAGGCGCCCTGCTGGGTGGAGCCCGCGGTCTGGTTGGTCACCAGCGCGCGCAGCGTGCCGGTCCAGTCGACGCCGTCGTGCTCGTAGAACCGGCGGTCCTCGATGGCGACGATCGCGCCGCGCATCGCCGGCGACATCTCCTGCAGCGGGACCGGCGTGCGGTTCTGCTCGTACAGGTACGCGAGCGGCGCGCCCTGGTTGTCGAGGACCGTGGTGACGCTCGGGAGCTGGCCCGCCGCGAGGTCGGACGACGTGGCGTTGACCGTGTCGCTGGCGTCGTTGGACACCAGCCCGACGCCGCCCACGAACGGGAACGCCATCCCGGCGACGATCACCCCCGCGACCAGGCAGATCGCCAGGAGCTTGGTGATCGGCCGCACCCTCGCCCCGATGTTCCGTTCGCCCCTCGCCACGGAGGAGAGGGTACGCGGTCGGGGGTGAGCGGCCTGTCGGCGAGGACCCCGCGCGCCGACGGTCCGGGCGCGCATGGTGACGGATCCTTCCGATTCGATTGTGGGGGGAACCGGGCGCTCCTAGAGTGCGTCAGACCCCAGTGACGGGCAGGACGCGGCCGGGGACGGATCCGGCGCGCGCTCCGTGGTGGCACCTGCGGGGAGGTGCGCTGCGGACCAGGGCGCCCGCACGGGAGAAGAGGGTGGGGACACGACGTGGCAGGAGAGTCGGTGCCGTTCGCGGCGGGGACCTCGGTGGACTGGCGGCACGCCGCGCGGTGCAGCGACGAGGATCCGGAGACCCTGTTCGTCCAGGGCGCGCAGCAGCGCGACGCCCGTGAGGTGTGCACGGCCTGCCCGGTGCGCACCGAGTGCCTGGCGCACGCCCTGGACAACCGCATCCGCTTCGGCGTCTGGGGCGGCATGACCGAGCGCGAGCGCCGCGCGCTGCTCAAGCGTCGTCCCGACGTCATCTCCTGGGCCGCGCTGCTCGAGGCGGCACGCCGCGCCGCCGCCGCGAGCCCCCCGGCCAACCCGGCCAAACCGGCCAACCCGGCCGCTCCCGCCCGCCCGCGGCGCACTGCGCGTCCCGT
>CADCTH010000283.1 GCA_902805495.1 uncultured Actinomycetospora sp. | reverse complement strand
GCCCGAGGGCGGTGACGACCCCGCGTGGGGCGAGGGCGCCGGCGAGACCTCGATGGCCGCGTTCGGGCGCCTCGCCGAGGAGCTCGGCGCGTCGTTCCGACCCGACGAGGCGTCGTACGGCTTCGGCGAGCACCGCGTCACCACGTCCTGGCTCGGCACCTCGGCCGGCGTGCGGCACCGCTGGGTGGAGCCGGCGGGGTCGGTGGAGCTCAACCTCAAGGACCCGGTCACGGGCACCTCGGTGTGGGCGGGCGAGGGCGCCACCGACCTGCGCACCGTCGACGTCACCGCCCTGGTCTCGCGGCTGCGCGACCGGCTGCCGTGGGGCCGGCGGCGCCTCGACCTGCCGGCCGGGCGCTACGAGACGCTGCTGCCGCCGTCGGCGGTGTCGGACCTGATGATCTACCTCGCATGGTCGATGGGCGGACGCCCCGCGCAGGAAGGCCGGTCGGCGTTCTCCCGCGCCGGCGGCACCCGGGTCGGCGAGCGGCTCGGCGCGCTGCCGCTGACCCTCGCCGGCGACCCCGCCGCGCCCGGCTTCCCCGACCTCGCCTACACCCCGGTGCTCGCGACGACGTACTCCGGCGACGAGGTCTCGGTGTTCGACAACGGCGCCACCACGGGCCGCGTGGAGTGGGTGCGCGACGGCACGGTCGCGACGCTGGCCTATCCCCGGGCGGCGGCCACGGAGTACGGGGCGCCCTTCGCCGCACCTACCGACAACCTCGTGCTCACCGGCGGCGAGGACGCGACGATCGAGGAGATGGTGGCGTCCACCGGCGGCCGCGGCCTGCTGCTGACCTGCCTCTGGTACATCCGCGAGGTCGACCCGACGACGCTGCTGCTCACGGGCCTGACCCGCGACGGGGTGTACCTCGTCGAGGGCGGCGAGATCGTCGGCGAGGTCAACAACTTCCGCTTCAACGAGTCGCCGCTCGACCTCCTGCGCCGCGCCACCGAGGCCGGCGCCACCGAGCGCACGCTGCCGCGCGAGTGGAAGGACTGGTTCACCCGCGCCGCCATGCCCCCGCTGCGCGTCCCCGACTTCCACATGACCTCGGTGTCCCCCGGCCGTTGAGGTGCGCTCCGCGCACGTGAGCACTTCTCGGTGCTCCGGCACCAGAAAGTGCTCACCTGCGCCGGAGGCGCACACTGGAGGCGTGGTCCGATCGGTGATGCGCTACACCGCGCCGCAGGAGGCGTGGGAGGCCGAGGTCCCGGTGCGCGGGGACGTCGCCGCGCTCGCGACGCTGCTCGGTGAGGGCGGGGCGCTGGTGCTCACGGGCGCCGGCATGTCCACCGACTCGGGCATCCCCGACTACCGCGGCCCCTCGAGCGCCGCCCGCCGCCACGCCCCGATGACCTGGGAGGCGTTCGTCGGCGACCCCGTCGCCCGCCACCGCTACTGGGCCCGCAGCCACGTCGGCTGGCCGCAGATCGCCGGCGCCCGGCCGAACGACGCGCACCGGGCCGTCGCGTCCCTGCAGCGCGCGGGCCTGCTGCACGGCGTCATCACCCAGAACGTCGACGGGCTGCACCAGGCCGCCGGCGCGCGTGACGTCGTCGAGCTGCACGGGGCCCTGGACCGCGTCGTGTGCCTGGGCTGCCGCGAGGTCCACGGGCGCGCCGGCATCCAGCACCGCCTCACCGCGCCCGACCCGCGCGCCGGCGCCCGCGCCGCGGCGATCAACCCCGACGGGGACGCCGAGCTCGCCGAGGCCGAGCTCGACCGCTTCGCCATGGCGGACTGCCCGGCCTGCGACGCCGGCCCGCTCAAGCCCGACGTCGTCTTCTTCGGCGAGGCGGTGCCCCGCCCGCGCGTCGACCACTGTTTCTCGCTCGTCGACGGGGCGCGGTCCCTGGTGGTCCTCGGCTCGTCGCTGACGGTGATGTCGGGGCTGCGGTTCGTCCACGCCGCGACCCGCCGCGGGCTGCCGGTCGCGATCGTCACAGCAGGTCCGAGCCGTGCGGACGCCGCGGCGGAGGTCCGGCTGACGGGCCGGCTCGGCGAGGTCCTGCCCGCCGTGCTGCACACCCTCGGCCTGCCCGATCGCGCCTGAATCGTTCAGCTTGATCGTGGAAGTGAGTCCCCCGACAACCAACGGCGGTTCCCTGCGCAGCAAGTCTCGTTAACGTCGAACACCTCCGACGGACGAGTCCGCGACACGTCGCCGTGCCTGCGCGGACCGTCCGTCCCCGAGGCGACCGGGGCCGCTTCGCGGTCGCGGCACCGGCCGAGTGAGCGAGCGACCGAGCGAGGAGACGCATGACTGCCGTTCCGACCATCCAGGGACTCGAGAACCCGCCGATCCGGCGCCGTGAGGTGCTCGACTGGGTGGCGGAGGTCGCCGAGCTGACCACCCCCGACCAGGTGGTGTGGTGCGACGGGTCCCAGGACGAGTGGGACCGGCTCACCCGGGAACTCGTGGACGCGGGCACGTACGTCCAGCTCGACCCGGCGAAGAAGCCGAACTCGTTCTACGCCGCGTCGGACCCCGAGGACGTCGCGCGCGTCGAGGAGAGCACCTTCATCTGCTCGGTCGAGCCGAGCGGCGCCGGGGTCACGAACAACTGGATGGACCCGGCCGAGATGAAGGCCACGATGACCGAGCTGTACCGCGGGTGCATGCGCGGTCGGACGATGTTCGTCATCCCGTTCTGCATGGGCCCGACCAACGCCGAGCGCCCGATGCTCGGCGTGGAGATCAGCGACTCGGCCTACGTGGTCACCTCGATGCACATCATGACGCGCATGGGCGCGAAGGTGATCGAGCTGCTCGACGGCGACACCGACTGGGTGCCCGCGCTGCACTCGGTGGGCGCCCCGCTCGAGCCCGGCCAGGCCGACGTCCCCTGGCCCTGCAACACCACGAAGTACATCTCGCACTTCCCCGAGGAGCGCACCATCTGGAGCTTCGGCTCCGGGTACGGCGGCAACGCCCTGCTGGGCAAGAAGTGCTACTCGCTGCGCATCGCCTCGGCGATGGCGCACGACGAGGGCTGGCTCGCCGAGCACATGCTGATCCTCAAGCTGATCAGCCCAGAGGACGAGGCGTACTACGTGGCGGCGGCGTTCCCGTCGGCCTGCGGCAAGACCAACCTCGCGATGCTCCAGCCCACCATCCCGGGCTGGCGCGCCGAGACCGTCGGCGACGACATCGCCTGGATGCGGTTCGGTCCGGACGGCCGGCTCTACGCGGTGAACCCGGAGTACGGGTTCTTCGGCGTGGCCCCGGGCACCAACTGGAACACGAACCCGAACGCGATGCGCACCATCGAGCAGGGCAACTCCCTGTTCACCAACGTCGCGCTGACCGACGACGGCGACGTCTGGTGGGAGGGCCTGGAGGCGCAGGGTGGGGGGGAGATGCCCGAGCACGTCACCTCCTGGACCGGGGCCGACTGGACCCCCGGGTCGGCCAAGCCGGCCGCGCACCCGAACTCGCGCTACACGACGCCGATCTCGCAGTGCCCCGTCGTCGCCCCCGAGTGGGAGGACCCGCAGGGCGTGCCGATCTCGGCGATCCTCTTCGGCGGGCGCCGCAAGACGACGATCCCGCTGGTCACCGAGTCCTTCGACTGGCAGCACGGCACGTTCATGGGCGCCACCATGTCGAGCGAGATGACGGCGGCGGCCAAGGGCGGCAAGGGCCAGGTCCGCCGCGACCCGATGGCGATGCTGCCGTTCCTCGGCTACAACGTCGGCGACTACTTCCAGCACTGGGTGGACGTGGGCAAGAGCGCCGACGCCACCAAGCTGCCGCGGATCTTCTACGTCAACTGGTTCCGCCGCGGCGAGGACAACCGCTTCCTGTGGCCCGGGTTCGGCGAGAACAGCCGCGTCCTCAAGTGGGTCATCGAGCGCCTCGAGGGCAAGGCCGCGGCGACGGAGACGCCCATCGGCCACATCCCGAGCGCCGACCAGATCGACCTCGAGGGGCTCAGCGAGCCGCTGGAGGACATCGAGGCGTCGCTGCGCTTCGACCTCGAGGAGTGGCGCGAGGAGCTGCCGCTCATCGAGGAGTGGTTCGAGAAGATCGGC
Organism: uncultured Actinomycetospora sp.; assembly: GCA_902805495.1. Classification (GTDB taxonomy): domain Bacteria; phylum Actinomycetota; class Actinomycetes; order Mycobacteriales; family Pseudonocardiaceae; genus Actinomycetospora. The sequence continues at coordinate 8,971 of CADCTH010000283.1, read as the reverse complement.
GACGCCCTCCCGACGTCCATGCGCGACGAGCTCGCCGCCCTCAAGCAGCGCCTCGGCGTCGCCTGACGGGCGCCCCCGGAACGAACGAACGGCGCTCTCGCTCATCCGGTGCAGCGGGAGCGCCGTTCGTCGTTCGGGGCGAGCCCGGTGAGCCGTCAGCAGCAGCGGCCCTCCGGGTGGCGGTCCTGGTGATCCGAGCGCGCGCGCCAGAACGCGCGCTCGTCCATCGGCGGGTGGTCGTGGCCGGTGCGGGCGTGGCGGGCGAGGTACTGCTCGTAGGCGTCGGCCCCGAGCACCCCGCGGAACCACCAGCGCACGGCCCGCCACCCGTCACCGAGCACCGCGACCATCAGTGTCCTCCTCCGCGGGTGGGGGCTCCGGCCGACGCCAGCCACCGCTTCTCGAGCTCCTTCTCCGACGGGGTGGCGATCAGGCCCGACGGTGCGTAGCGCCTCGACGGGATCGGCTCGTCCTCCTTGCCGGGGGACCCACCCGACCGGACCGAGCGCACGGCGGCGATGGTCGCGGCCGTGAGCACGACGAGGGTCAGCACCAGGAAGATGATCGACAGGCTGCCCTGGATGAACGTGTTGCGCACGACCGCCTCCATCTGGGCGGGGTTGCGCGCGGCGCCCATGCTGGTGCGGCCCGCGGCGATCGCGTCCCGGTAGGCGAAGTGCTGGGCCCAATACCCGACGCCGGGCACCGGCGAGAAGATCTTGTAGAGCGACGCGGTCACCGTGATCACCGCGACGGCGACCAGGGGCACCAGCACGATCCACAGGTACTGCACCGTGCCGCGGCGCGCGATGATCGCGAGACACACGGCGAGCGCGATGGCCGCGAGCAGCTGGTTGGCGATCCCGAACAGCGGGAAGAGCTGGTTGATCCCGCCCAGCGGATCCGTCACGCCCATGATCAGGATGCCGCCCCAGCCACCGACCATGACGACCGTCCCGATCCACGCCCCCGTGCGCCAGGAGGTGTCACGGAAGCGCGGGACGAAGGTGCCCACCGCGTCCTGCAGCATGAAGCGCCCCACGCGGGTGCCGGCGTCGACGGCGGTGAGGATGAACAGCGCCTCGAACATGATCGCGAAGTGGTACCAGAAGCTCGCGAGCGCAGCGCCGCCGAGGAACTGCGACAGGATCTGGGACAGGCCCAGCGCCAGCGTCGGCGCACCTCCGGTCCGCGAGATGATGCTCTGCTCGCCGACCATCGCGGCGGTCCCGGCCAGCTGGTCGGGCGCGATGTCGACGCCCGCCAGCCCGAGCGAGTTGACCCAGATCGCCGCGGTCTCGACCGTGCCGCCGGTCAGGGCCGTGGGGGCGTTCATCGCGAAGTAGATGCCGCGGTCGATGGAGATGGCCGCGACGAGGGCCATGATCGCGACGAACGACTCCATGAGCATGCCGCCGTAGCCGATGAAGCGCGTCTGGCGCTCCTTCTCGATCAGCTTCGGCGTCGTGCCCGACGAGATGAGGGCGTGGAAGCCGGACAGCGCGCCGCAGGCGATCGTCACGAACAGGAAGGGGAACAGCGGTCCGGGCACCACCGGGCCGTCCGAGCGGCCGGCGAACTCGCTGAACGCCGGGACGGCGACGTCCGGCCGCACGACGACGACCGCGACCGCCAGCAGCACGATCGTGCCGATCTTCATGAACGTCGAGAGGTAGTCCCGCGGCGCCAGCAGCATCCACACCGGCAGCACCGCGGCGATCACGCCGTAGATCACGACGGCCCAGGCGAGGGTCACGCGGCTCAGGGTGAACGTCTCGGCCAGGCCGCTCTCGGAGATCCAGCCCCCGGCGACGATCGCGAGCAGCAGCAGGCCCACCCCGATGACCGAGACCTCGCCGACCTTCCCCGGCCGCAGGTAGCGCAGGTAGAAGCCCATGAACAGGGCGATCGGGATGGTCATGGCCACCGAGAACACGCCCCAGGGGCTCTCGCCCAGGGCCTGGACGACGACCAGGGCGAGGACCGCGATCAGGATGATCATGATCGCGAGGGTCGCGATCACCGCGGCGGCGCCGCCGATCACCCCGAGCTCGTCGCGCGCCATCTGCCCGAGGGAGCGCCCACCGCGGCGCATCGAGAAGAACAGCACCAGGTAGTCCTGGACCGCCCCGGCGAGCACGACGCCGACGATGATCCAGAGGGTGCCCGGCAGGTAGCCCATCTGGGCAGCGAGCACCGGACCGACCAGGGGACCGGCACCCGCGATGGCCGCGAAGTGGTGCCCGTAGAGCACCCGGCGGTCGGTCGGCAGGTAGTCCTGGCCGTTCTCGGAGTGCTCGGCCGGGGTGGCACGCCGGTCGTCGGGGCGCAGCAGCTTGCGCTCGATGTAGGTGGAGTAGAAGCGGTACGCGATGAGGTACGTGGCGACCGCGGCGAAGACGAACCAGATCGCGTTGACCGTCTCGCCCCGGATCAGCGCGATCATCACCCAGCCCAGGCCGCCGAGCAGCGCGATCGCGGCCCAGACGGCGATCCGGGCGGGTGTCCAGCGCCGCCGTTCCTCCTCGAGCACCTCGTCGTCGACCGCCGGGGGCAGTTCCTGGTCGGGCGGGGCGGCCAGGCCGCCCGCTCCCTCTGACGTCGTCGTCATCGCGACCTCCGCTCGGAACGGACCTCGGAGGAGGATAGGTCTTGCGACGCCGGATTGTCCTTGCTCCTTTCACCCGAGGTGGTGGCCCGGTGACCGTCTGCCACGGCACCGGCCGGACTCGGGGCGGGCCATACTGCGGCCCATGACTCCCGTCGGGACGCTGGCCGACGTCTCGCCCGCCCTCGCCGCCGCGCTCGGGGTGGAGGGGTTCGCCGACGGCGACGACCTCGCGCTCGGCGAGGCCCGCGGCGTCGCGCTGCTGCTGGTCGACGGGCTCGTGGCGGAGCTGCTCGCCGAGCACGCCGACCGCGCGCCCGCCCTCGCCGAGCTGGCGGCCCGGGGCAGCACGCTGCGTGCCGGCTTCCCGGCGACGACGGCGGTCAGCGTGGCGAGCCTGGGCACCGGCCTGCCCTCGGGGCAGCACGGCATCGTCGGCTACAGCATGGGCGTGCCGCCGCTCGACGACCCGGGCGCGCCGGCGGACACGGTGCTCAACACGCTGCGCTGGTGCGCGCACGGCGCCACCGACCCCGTCGACCTGCGCCGCGAGCTGCCGCCCGAGCGGGTACAGGCGGCGCCGACCGTGCTCGAGCGGGCGGCGCGCGCGGGGGTCGCGGTCACGACGATCGCCCCGGAGATCCAGCGCCGCTCGGGGCTGACCCGGGCCGCCCTGCGCGGCGGGCGCTTCCACGGCGTCTCCGCCCTGGGCGACCTCGCCGCGGCGGTGCTCGACGCGCTGGGCTCGGGGCCCGCCGAGGAGCGCGCGTTCTGCTACGCCTACCACGGCGACCTCGACCTGCTCGGCCACGCGCACGGCCCGGGCAGCCGCCCCTGGCTGATGCAGCTCGGGATCGTCGACCGGCTGGTCGCCTCCATCGCCGAGGACCTGCCGGCCGGCACCGTGCTCGCCGTCGTCGCCGACCACGGGATGGTCGGCACGGACGCGGGCTGGCGGGTCGACCTCGACACGACGCCCGCGCTGCTGGCGGGGGTGCGCCGCCTGGCCGGGGAGGCGCGGGTGCGCCACGTCTTCACCGCCGACGGCGCCCGCGACGACGTGGCCGCGGCCTGGCGGTCCGAGCTCGGCGACGCGGCGTGGGTGCGCACCCGCGACGAGGCTGTCGACGACGGATGGTTCGGCCCCGCGGTCACCGACGCCGCCCGCGGGCGCATCGGCGACGTGGTCGCGGCGGCGCGGGGAAACTGGACGATGGTGCGCTCGCGCATCGAGCCGATGGAGACCGCGCTCGTGGGCCACCACGGCTCGCTCACCGACTCCGAGCAGCTCGTCCCGCTGCTGCTGGCGCGCGGGTGAGGTGCGCTGCGCGCACGTGAGCACTTCTCGGTGCTGGAGCACCAGGAAGTGCTCACGTGCCGGAGGCACCTACGATGAGGCCGGTGCCGAGCGACCCGTCCGCCCCCGTCCCCGGCGCCGCCGCGCCCGGTCAAGAACCGGTCGAGGAGGGCGTCCGCGAGCTGGCGACCCGCGTCTTCGGCATGGCGCGCGCGGGCGACGCGGCGTCGCTCGCGTCCTACGTCGACGCCGGCGTGCCGGTGAACCTGACCAACGAGAAGGGCGACACGCTCGTCATGCTCGCCGCGTACCACGGGCACGCCGACGCGGTGCGCGTGCTGCTCGAGCGCGGCGCCGACGTGGACCGTCTCAACGACCGGGGCCAGTCGCCCATCGCCGGCGCGGTGTTCAAGGGCGAGGAGGCCGTGGTCCGCGCGCTGGTCGAGGCCGGCGCCGACCCCCGCGCCGGGCACCCCACCGCCGTCGACGCCGCGGTGATGTTCGAGCGCCCGGACCTGCTGGCCCTGCTCGAGCCGCCTACAGCGCCTTGAGGATGTCTTCCACGCGGGCCTTCGCGTCGCCGAAGATCATCGACGTGTTCTCCTTGAAGAACAGCGGGTTCTGCACGCCCGCGTAGCCCACGGCCATCGAGCGCTTGAACACCACCACGTTCTCGGCCTCCCACACCCGCAGCACCGGCATGCCGGCGATCGGGCTGCTCGGGTCGTCCATCGCGGCCGGGTTGACCGTGTCGTTGGCCCCGATGACCAGCACGACCGACGTGGCGGCGAGGTCGTCGTTGATCTCGTCCATCTCCAGGACGACGTCGTAGGGCACCTTCGCCTCGGCGAGCAGGACGTTCATGTGCCCGGGCAGGCGCCCGGCCACGGGGTGGATGCCGAAGCGGACCTCGATCCCGCGATCGGTCAGCCGCCGCGTCAGGTCGGCGACCGGGTACTGGGCCTGCGCGACCGCCATGCCGTAGCCCGGGACGATCACCACGGACGACGCCTCGGCGAGCATCTCGGCCACCTCGTCGGCGTTCACCTCCCGGTGCTCGCCGTCCTCGGTGCCCGACGCCGACGTGCCCGACTCGACGCCGAACCCGCCCGCGATGACCGAGAGGAACGAGCGGTTCATCGCCTGGCACATCACGTAGGACAGGTAGGCACCGGACGACCCGACGAGCGCACCGGTGACGATGAGCAGGGTGTTGTCGAGCAGGAAGCCCGACGCCGCCGCCGCCCAGCCCGAGTAGCTGTTGAGCATCGACACGACGACGGGCATGTCGCCGCCGCCGATCGAGGCCACGAGGTGCCAGCCCAGGGCCAGCGCCACCGCGGTGATCCCGATCATCAGCCCGAGCGAGGGCGCGATCGTGAAGCCCGCAGTGAGGGCGACGAAGGCGACGAGCGCCGCGAGGTTCAGGGCGTTCTTGCCCGGCAGCGTCAGCGGCCGCGACTTCATGCGCCCGGAGAGCTTCCCGTAGGCGACGATCGAGCCGGTGAACGTGACCGCGCCGATGAACACGCCGATGCCGACCTCGGCGGAGTGGATGCCGAGCAGCTCGGGCGGCACCGTGGTCTGGGCCGCGCTCCCCCCGACCCCCTCCTGGCCGCCCTCGACCTCGAGGTAGCCGTTCCAGCCGACGAGCACGGCGGCGAGGCCGACGAAGCTGTGCAGCAGCGCGATGAGCTCGGGCATGCCGATCATCTCGACGACCCGGGCGCGCCAGAGCCCGACGCCGCCGCCGACCACCATGGCCGCGGCGAGCAGCGCGATCCCGCCCGCGGTGAGCGAGCGGGCGGCCAGCGCGACGGTGGCCACGAGGGCGACGGCCATACCGGCGATGCCGTAGGCGACGCCGGCCCGCGCGGTCTCGTGCTTCGACAGGCCGGCGAGGCTCATCACGGTGAGCAGCGCCGCGACGATGTAGGCGGCGGTGGCCGCGGTCTCCGGGCTCACCGTGCCGGTCCTCTCGTGAACATGGCGAGCATCCGGCGGGTCACCGCGAAGCCCCCCACGATGTTGATGCTGGCGAGCAGGACGGCGATCGCGGCGAGCACCGAGACGACGGTGCCGTGCTGCCCGAACTGCAGCAGCGCCCCGACCACCACCACGCCGGAGATCGCGTTGGTCACCGACATGAGCGGCGTGTGCAGGGCGTGGTGGACCTTGCCGATGACGTAGTAGCCGATGACCACGGCCAGCACGAACACCGTGAGGTTGGTGGCGAGGGCCGGCGGGGCGAACGCCGTCGCGGCGAAGAGGGCCGCCAACGCCACCGCGATCGCCGTGTAGCGCCGTGCCGGCGACGCGGGCTTGGCGGGCGCGGCGACCGGGGTCGCCGCCGTGGGCTCGGTGGGCACGCTCGGGGCCGCCGACACCGCGATCGGCGGCGGTGGCCACAGCACCTCGCCGTGGTGGGTGACGGTGACCGCGCGGACCACGACGTCGTCGAGGTCGAGCACCAGGCGCCCGTCCTTCTCCGGCACCAGGAGCTTGAGCAGGTTGACGAGGTTGGTGCCGTAGAGCTGGGAGGCCTGGGTGGGCAGGCGGGCGGCGAGGTCGGTTTCGCCGACGATCGTCACGCCGTTGTCGGTGACCACGACCTCGCCGGCCACCGAGCCCTCGACGTTGCCGCCCGACCCGGCGGCCATGTCGACCACGACGCTGCCGGGCTTCATCGCGGCCACGTCGGCGGCGGTCAGCAGCCGCGGCGCCGGGCGGCCCGGGATGAGCGCGGTGGTGATGACGACGTCGACGTCCGCCGCCTGCTCGCTGTAGATCTCCGCGGCGCGGGCGTCGTAGGCCTCGGAGGTGGCGCGCGCGTAGCCGTCGGCGCTGGCCTCCTGCTCTCCCGCGGCGACCTCCACGGCGAGGAACTCCCCGCCCAGCGAGCGGACCTGCTCGGCGACCTCGGGCCGCGGGTCGGTCGCGCGCACCACGGCGCCGAGGCTCGACGCGGCACCGATGGCGGCGAGCCCGGCGACGCCCGCCCCGGCCACCAGCACCTTGGCCGGCGGCACCTTGCCCGCCGCGGTGACCTGGCCGGTGAAGAAGCGCCCGAAGCGGTGCGCGGCCTCGACGACCGCGCGGTAGCCCGCGATGTTGGCCATCGAGCTGAGCACGTCCAGCGACTGCGCCCGCGAGATGCGGGGGACCGCGTCGGTGGCCAGCACGGTGATCCCGCGGCGGGCGAGGTCGGCGAGCAGCTCGGGGTGGCGCGCCGGGCCGACCATCGCCACCAGCGTCGTGCCCGGCGCCATCCGGTCGAGGCGCTCGGCGTCGGGCGGGCGCAGCGCGAGCACGACGTCGGCGGACCACGGGTCGCCCAGCTCCGCCCCGGCCGCGGCGTACGCGCCGTCGGTGAAGCTCGCGCGTTCCCCCGCGCCGGGCTCGACGACGACCGTCGCCCCCAGGTCGATCAGACCCACGATCGTCGCGGGCGTCGCCGCCACGCGGGTCTCGTGCTCCCCGGTCTCCCGGGGCACGCCGATGCGCACCGTTGCGCTCCTCTGCTCTCACCCGTCGTTCGTGACCCTAATCTCACGCCGGTGGAGCAGCCGGGTGGAGGGTGCGTCTCACATCGAGACGATCACCACGCTGGTGATCGGGCCGCAAGCTGCGGACGGCTGGACAGGTCCCGCCGCCGGCGGCACGCTCGCCGCGTGCCCGGGATCGCTGGGCCTGCGGAGGGGCTGACCAGGGCGGAATCCGCGCCCGACGCCGCGACGTTGCACCGGGCATGCGTGATCCCGTGCTCTCGGTCCTGGACCTCTCGCCGGTGCCCTCCGGCACCCGCACGTCGGAGGCGCTGCACGAGACCGTCGAGCTGGCCCGCACCGTGGAGCGCGCCGGCTACCGGCGGATGTGGCTGGCCGAGCACCACGGCATCCCGAGCGTGGCCAGCTCCAGCCCCGAAATCCTCATCGGTGCCGCCGCGGCCGCGACGAGCACGCTGCGGCTGGGGTCCGGCGGGATCATGCTGCCCAACCACTCGCCGCTGAAGGTCGCCGAGACGTTCCGGGCGCTCGCGGGGCTCTACCCGGACCGCATCGACCTCGGCATCGGCCGCGCGCCGGGCACCGACCCGCGCACGGCGATCGCGCTGCGGCGCAGCCGCGAGGCCCTCACCGCCGACGACTTCCCCGAGCAGTTCTCCGAGCTGCGCGGCTACGTCGACGGCTTCCCCGCGGACCACCCCTTCGCCGGCATCGTGGCGGTGCCCGACGACATCCCGCTGCCGCCCGTGTGGATCCTCGCGTCGAGCTACTACGGCGGGCAGGCCGCGGCCGCCTTCGGCACCGGCTTCGCCTACGCCGGGCACTTCGGCGGCGCCGACCCCGGCGAGGCGACCCGCATCTACCGCCAGGGCTTCCGGCCCAGCGACGCCGCCGGCGCCCAGGAGCCGCACGTGATCCTGGCCGCCGCGGTGATGTGCAGCGAGGACCCCGAACGCGCCCGCGCGATGGGTCGCGCCCACGCCCTGTCGATGGCCCGCCTGCGTACCGGCAACCCCGGCCCGCTGCCCAGCCCCGAGGAGGCGATGGCGCACGACTGGAGCGCGATCGAGCTCCAGGTCGAGCAGGGCATGGCGCCGAAGATGACCGCGGGCACGCCCGACCAGGTCCGCGACGACCTCGAGCGCCGGGCCCGCGAGGCCGACGCCGACGAGATCATGCTCGTGACGCCGATCCACGACACCCTCGAGCGCCGGCGGTCCTACGAGCTCGTGGCCGAGGCGTTCGGCGTGTCGGGCCCGGCCGTGGCGAGCGCCGCACCCTCGCTCGCGCAGGCGTAGCGCCCGTGTAACCGGCGGGAAACGGCGGGCCCCCAGCGTGGGGGCATGGCCGGATCGCCGACCACCACCCACTGCCCGTACTGCTCCCTGCAGTGCGGCATGACCCTGACCCCGCGCGAGCAGGGCGCCGGGCCGGTGCTCGAGGTAACGGGCGCGAACTTCCCGACCAACCGGGGCGGGCTCTGCGAGAAGGGCCTGTCGTCGGCGGAGCTGCTGGCCCACCCCGACCGGCTGACCACCCCGCTGGTGCGCGACCGGCGCG
>CADCTH010000282.1 GCA_902805495.1 uncultured Actinomycetospora sp. | reverse complement strand
TCGGGAAGCAGGTCAGCCACGCGGCCGGCGCCACGTCGCGGGGCGTCGGCAGCACGTCGAGGTCCACCTCGACGCCGAACGCACCCCACTCCAGGAGCATCGCCAGCGACCCGACGAGCCCGGCCATGCTGATGTCCTTCGCCGCGACGCACGCGCCCGTGCGCGCGAGCGCGGGGAGCACCCGGACGTCGTCCGCGCAGCGCTCGCCGCGCTGCTCGAAGGCGGGGAAGAACGGGAAGTCCGCGCGCATCGCGCCGTCGGTGGCCGCGGCGACGACGAGGCTCTGACCCGGCGCCACCCGCGTCATCGACAGCGTCCCGGCCCCGCCCACCCCGCCGACCTCGCCGAGGCCGAACGCGGAGATCGAGGGCTCGCCGTCGTGGCGGGTGAGGTGGCCGCCGACGATCGGCACCCGGTAGAGCCGGGAGGCGTGGCGCATCCCCTCCAGGGCGGCCCGCGCCGTGCCCTCGGCGGCCGCGATCGTGTTGACGATGCCGAGGGGCAGCGCGCCCATGGCCACGACGTCGTTGACGTTGGCGAGGACGGCGGCGAAACCCGCGCCCCACGGGTCGCGGGCGACGAACGGCGGCCACAGCGCCTCCCCGCACGCCACCACGGCACCGGTCGACGTGGCGACGACGGCGCCGTCGTCGCCGGGCCCGCTGGTCCAGTCGGTGTCCCCGAGGACCTCGCCGACCAGCCCGATGTCCGTCTTCGCCAGCAGCCCGGGGTGGGCGGCGACGACCTCGACGATCTCCTCGAGCTCGCTCGTCACGATTCCGCCCACGCGGGACCTCCTCCGTCGTCTCTCATCGTAGGCGTACATCTACTATGTGATCTAGCATCGGGTGTCATGGGCCCCGCGAGCTTCCTGATGCTGCCGCCGCGGCCGTCCAAGCCCCGCTCCACCGGGCTCACGCACGTCCTCGACCCCGGCGTCACGCCCGCGCAGGCCGCCGACGTCCTGGGCGGGGGAGCCCCGTACGTGGACATCTGGAAGACGGGGTGGGGCACCGCCTACGTGGACGCGCGGATCGGCGAGAAGCTGGGCGTGCTCGCCGCGCACGACGTCGCGTCCTGCCTCGGGGGGACGCTGCTCGAGATCGCGTGGGCCCAGGGGGCGGCCGAGGCGTGCCTGGCGTGGGCGCACGCGACGGGCTTCACCCACGTCGAGGTGTCGCGGGGGACGGTCCCGATGTCCCTCGACGCCAAGCACGAGCTGGTCCGGCGCGCCGCCGACCGCTTCGTCGTGCTCACCGAGGTCGGTGCGAAGGACCCGCACCAGCGGCACACGCTCGCGCAGTGGGGCGACGAGGCGGAACGGGACCGCGCGGCCGGCGCCGCCCTCGTGGTCGCCGAGGGCCGGCAGAGCGGCACGGTCGGGATCTACGACGGCGACGGGTCGGTGCGCGAGGACGTGGTGGACGCGGTCGTCGACGCCGTGGGGCTCGACCGCGTCGTGTTCGAGGCGCCGCGCGCCCGGCAGCAGGCGTGGTTCATCCGGCGCTTCGGCCCCGGCGTGCACCTGGGCAACGTCGCCCTCGACGAGGTCCTGTCGGTCGAGACGCTGCGCCTGGGCCTGCGGTCCGACACCGCCGTCGCCACCGCTGCCGGGACCGTCCCCGACGTCGGCGCCGCGGAGCCCGTCCGGTGACGCGCCCCAACCGGATCCCCGGGCGCTACCGCGGTGTCGCCGTCGCCCGGGACGACGGGCCGTTCGACGAGGCGTCGCTGTGCGCGCGGTTCCTCGGGCGCGAGGCGTACTGGAAGACGCGGTTCCTGGTGGTGCGGCCGCACGACGACGCGGACGACCGCGTGGCGCTGCTCGCCGTGGCCCGCGATCCCGGCGACGCGCTATTCAGCCCGATCACCGCGGTCGAGCTGCTCGCCGGGCCGGGGGAGTGCGCGGTCGTGCACCGCCCGGAGGTGGACACCGCGATCCCGTCGGCGCTCGCCGCGGTGGCGGCCGAGGTCCCGGATGCGCGGGCGGTCGTGGTGCAGGGCCGCTACGAGCACGTCAACTTCGTCGTCGACGCCGACCCGCTGCGCGTCGTGGTGCGCGAGGTCGTGCCGCCGCACCCCGCGAAGCTCGTCGACCAGGCGCGGCGCGTCGTCGACGTCACCGAGGACCTGCGCCCGCTGCGCCTCGAGCGCGCGGTCGTCGACCTCGCCGACCTGGCCCGCCGCGCGCCCGCGTCCCACTACCTGCTGCCGTGCCGCGGCGGGGGCAGCGAGGTCCCCGGGGCGGCCGTGTCCTACCTCGACGAGCGGCCGGAGCCCGCCGATTGGACCCTGCTGGGCTGCGAGCGCTCGCGGCAGATCCACCGGTGGTTCTACGGGCGCGACGTGCCGCGGGTCGACCTGTGCCCAAAGGTCGACCCCGCCGTCGCCGGGCCGGGGGCGCTGCTGACCAAGTGCTGCCTGCAGCAGGAGGAGCTCGGCGAGGGCGTCGCGACGGGCCCGGACGGCGAGACGACGTGGGTGTCGGTGCCGTGGGGTGCCTCGCTGGAGCACGTCCGCGAGGCGCTGCGCCGCCTCGCGGCGCTGGCCGAGACGCGGGGAGCGCCGCCGTGGTCACCCGCCTGACCGACTCCCCGGTCTACGCCCACCTGTGGTCGACCCCGGAGCTGGAGGCGGTGTTCTCCGAGACCGCGCGCTGGCAGACCTGGCTCGACGTGCTGGTCGCGCTGGCCCGGGTGCAGGCCCGCCACGGCCTCGTCCCGTCCGCCGCCGCCGAGCAGATCGCCGGCGCCGCGCGCGCCGAGCACCTCGACCTCGACCGGGTCGCGGCCGGGACCCGCGCGACGTCGCACTCCACGCTCGGTCTCATCCGCGAGCTCCAGCGGGTCCTGCCCGTGGCGGCGCGCGAGCACGTCTACGTCGGCGCCACCGTGCAGGACGTCAGCGACACCTGGTTCGGCCTGGTGATGCGCGACGTCGGGGCCCTGGTGCTGCGCGACGTGCGGGCGCTGCGGGCGACCGTGCTGGACCTCGCACGGACCCACCGCGACACCGTCATGGCCGGGCGCACCCACGGTCAGCCCGGCGCCCCGATCACCTTCGGGTTCAAGGCGGCCTCGTGGGCCGACGAGCTGGGCCGCCGCGTCGACCGCCTGCGCGAGGGCGCGCCGCGCTGGGCGGTCGGCCAGCTCGCCGGCGCGGTGGGCGCCCTGGCCTTCCACGACACGGACGTCGACCCGCTCCCCCTGCGGCGGGACTTCTGCGCCGAGCTCGGGCTGGGCGACCCCGGCGCGTCCTGGACCACCAGCCGCGACCGCGTCGCGGAGTTCGGCCACGTCCTGGCCCTGGTCGGCGGGACGCTGGCGCGCATCGGCGGCGAGGTCTACGAGCTCGCCCGCCCCGAGATCGGTGAGCTCGCCGAGCCGACCACGGCGACCGCGGTCGGCAGCATCACGATGCCGCACAAGCGCAACCCCGAGGTCAGCGAGCACCTCGACACCCTCGCGCGGCTGGCGCGCTCGTCGGCCGGCGTGCTGCTCGAGGGCACGGTCGTCAGCCACGAGCGCGACGGCCGCGGTTGGAAGGCCGAGTGGGTCGCCCTGCCCGAGGTCTGCCTGCTGACCGGGACCGCGCTGCGGCTGGCGCGCGGGCTGCTCGACGGGCTCGAGGTCCACGCCGACGCGATGACCGCCAACCTCGACCGCTTCGGCGACCGGCTCGCCTCCGAGCGGGTGCTCGCGGGGCTGTCCGGGCGCCTCGGCAAGCACGCCGCACAGGCCCTGCTGCAGGAGGTGCTCGCCGCCGGGGAGGACGTCGCCACCGCACTCGCGGTGCGGGGGGTCGCGACGCCCGACGAGGTGCGCGCGTGGACGGCCCGCGACGCGGTGGGCACCGCGGGGCGGATGGTCGACGACGTGCTCGCCCGGGCCCGGCCGTGACGTG
>CADCTH010000281.1 GCA_902805495.1 uncultured Actinomycetospora sp. | reverse complement strand
CGCCGTCGACGTGACCGGCATCCTGGCGGCGAGCCTGGTTGCCGGCCTCGGCCTCTTCATCCTGCCGCGGAAGCGGAAGCAGTCGCGGGAGGAGTTCCGCCGGCGGTCGGAGGAGCTCGAGCGGCGGCTGATCGAGGTCATGAACGACCAGTTCGAGCACGAGCTGGGCAAGTCGATCGGGCGGATCCAGGACGCGATCGCGCCCTACACCCGCTTCGTGCGCGACCAGCAGGGCAAGTTCGTCGGCATCGAGCAGAGCCTGGACGGCGTCCTCGGCGACCTTCGCTCGCTCCGCCACCGCGTCGGCGACCCCGACGCGATGCTCTCCAGCGGCGCGGTCGCCGCCGGTGTGGAGTCCGGCCGCACACCGCCACCCCAGTCCCTGCCGACCGGCGGGGGCCAATGACCGGCGGGCCCGACCTCGCCTCCGCCTGCCACGACGAGGCGGGGCCGACACTCGATCTCCTTGCCGCCCTCGTCGCCGAGCCGTCCGTCGAGGGCCGGGATGGGGCCATCGTCCGGTGTCTAGACCTCGTTCACGGTGCGCTCAGCCCGCTCGCCCGCGAGACACTCCGGCCGGTCCACGACGGTCTCCCCGCGCTCATCATGCGCTTCGGCCCGCCCAGCCCGAACCGTCGCCTCGCGTTCGTCGGCCACGTGGACGTCGTGCCGGCAGAGGGAACTTGGTCCTCGCCGCCCTTCGCGATGACGGTCGACGGCCAACGTGCCGTCGGACGCGGCCTGGTCGATATGAAGGGCGGCGTCGCGGCGGCGGTCGGGGCAATCCGGGCGCTGGCCGCCGCTGAGCTCCTCGACGACGTCGCCGTCGAGCTGATCCTCTCGGCCGACGAGGAGGTCGGCAGCGCCCGCGGCGTCCGGGCCATGCTGGCCGCCGGCGAGATCTCCTGCACGGCCGCCATCTGCCCCGAGCCGACCGGTCTCGACGTCTACCTCGGCAACCGGGGCATCGTCGGCTGCGAGATCGTCGTCACCGGCCGCGGCGGCCACGCCGGCCTCCTCGAGTCGCTCGCGTCTCCCATCCCGGCCGCCCTGACACTCGCGAGTGCCCTGGGATCGATGCCCCTCCCGGCCCGCGACGACCGGTTCGACCCACCCACGCCGTCGCTTGCCGTCACGCGGTTCGTCGCCGACGGCGGTGCACCGAACGTCGTCCCGGATGTCGTCGCAATCGGTGTCGACCGCCGCCTGCTCCCAGGAGAGGACATCGACGAGGCCATCGGGGCGATCCGAGACCTGGTCACGGAGGCGATCCGGCCGCCGCTCTCCGCCGAGGTCCGGGTGACGAAACGCTGGCCCCCGTGCGAGACACCGGCCGCCGCGCCGATCAGCCGAGCCGCCGTCGCCGGGGTCCGCGCCGCCGGTCGCTCAGGCGCGTTGGGCATGGACCGACCCTCCAACGACTCCTCGTGGCTCGTCGAGGCCGGCATCCCGGCCCTGCTGCTCGGCCCCGGCGACCCGCAGGCCGCCCACGTCACCGACGAGTGGCTCGACCTCGACCAGCTCCGGGACGCTGTCCGCGCCTACGCCGAGCTGGCGGTCGCCTATTCCGCCGGGTAGGCCGGCGACGCCGCGGCTCGTCCGATCATCCACTCGATGCAAACGGGGCCGTCCCCCGCCATGGCGCGAGTCGCGCCACGCCTGACAATGGGCGGCAGCGACCGGTGGGCGGCTCGTCCAGTCCCACATCGAGGGAGAGACCCCATGCAGCAGGCATCCACCCTCTGGCTCGACGACGGTGTCGACGATCGATCCGCCGTCGACCTCTACCGAACCACCCGCAGCGCGGTCGGTGTCGCTGGCTTCCCGGCCGTCAACGACATCGACGTCGAGCGGTTCAAGGCGGAGGGCTACCTCGTCATCGAGGATGCCTTCCCGCCAGAGATGGTGTCGGCCGCCCTCGACGGGTTGCTCGACCTCATCGATGGCCAGCGGCCCGAGTTCATCGACGGTCAGCAGGTGAACGCCTCGGGCATCCAGTTCGAGGCCAAAGCCGCGGAGCTGCTTCCGACCCTCTCTCGAGACCAGAAGCAGGATGTCGTCCGGAAGCTGATCGGCTTCGTGGAGCACGAGCCGCGCCTCGCCGCCATCGCCGAGCACCCTCCCCTCCTCGACACGATCAACCGGATCATGGGCGAGACGCCGGTGATGTTCCAAGACCAGGCTCTGCTCAAGCCGCCGTTGATCGGGCGGGAGAAGCCGTGGCACCAAGACATCGCCTTCTTTACCCTCCCGGCCGACGCCATGATCGTCGGCGTCTGGATCGCGCTGGACGAGGCGCTGCCGGAGAACGGCTGCATGCACGTCATACCCGGCAGCCACCGGGCCGGGCCAGTCCCGCACTTCCAGCGGAGGGACTGGCAGATCTGCGACGCGGACGTCGCGGTCGAGGAGGTCGTCGCCGTACCCCTCAGGCCCGGCAGCCTGCTCCTCTTCCATGGCCTGATCCACCACGGCACCCCGCCGAGCCAATCACGCCGCCGCCGCCGGGCCCTCCAGATCCACTACAAGCCGGAGAGCATCGCCCGGATCGAGGAGGAGGAGCGCCTCGCCGTCT
>CADCTH010000280.1 GCA_902805495.1 uncultured Actinomycetospora sp. | reverse complement strand
GCCGGCGCCGGTGGGGCAGGGCGAGGCGTGCCGCGGCGCGCACGTCGCCGGCGTCCACCGCGTCGGCCCCGCGCCACGCGGCGTGCGCGACGGCGGTGCGGGCGAGGACGACGTCGGCGCGCATCCCGTCGACCTGCACCTCGGCGCACAGCGCGGAGATCCGCACGAGCTAGGCGTCGGGCAGCGCCACCGACGCCAGCCGGGCGCGGGCGTCGACCAGGCGGGCGCGCAGGGCGTCCTCGGCGGCGGCGAACCGCGCCGCGAACCCCTCGGGGTCGGCGTCGTGGGCCAGGCGGCGGCGCACGACCTCGGTGCGCAGGGCGACGTCGCGGGAGGCCGCGACGTGCACGGTGAGCCCGAAGCGGTCGAGCAGCTGGGGCCGCAGCTCGCCCTCCTCCGGGTTCATGGTGCCGACCAGCAGGAACGCCGCGGGGTGGGTCAGCGAGACGCCGTCGCGCTCGACGTGCGCGCGGCCCGTGGCGGCGGCGTCGAGGAGCAGGTCGACGAGGTGGTCGTGCAGCAGGTTGACCTCGTCGACGTAGAGCACGCCGCGGTGCGCGGCCGCGAGCAGCCCGGGACGCACGGCGGTGCGGCCGTGGGCGAGGACCTCCTCGAGGTCCAGCGACCCGGTGACCCGGTCCTCCGAGGCGCCGACCGGCAGCTCCACCAGCCGCACCGGGCGCCGCTCGCGGGGGGCGTCGGCGGGGAACGGCCCGTCGGGGCTCTGCTCGCCGGCGTCGACGTCGGCCGAGAAGCGGTCACCGGCGACGACCTCGACCGGCGGCAGCAACGTCGCGAGCGCCCGCACGATCGTCGTCTTCGCGGTGCCCTTCTCCCCGCGCACCAGCACCCCGCCGATGCCCGGGTCGACCGCGGTGAGCATGAGGGCCAGGCGCAGGTCCTCGTGGCCGACCACGGCCGAGAACGGGAAGGGCAACGGGGGTCCTCAGGGGGCGGAGACGGAGCGGAGCGGGGTCGGCCGACCCTAACCCACGACATCTGAGCGGTCGCTGAGATGAAGCCGACCACGGCGCGGGACCCGGGCCGGGGGCGTTGGCCCGGGTCCCGCCACCGTCTCGCCGGACCGGCCTGCCCGCCGGTCCGCACGTCCTCGTGAGCGATCCTCGGGCCTATGGGCCCAGAGATCGCTCACGTGAGCTGAGCCGCCAGCACGTCGCTCACCGCGGCGATGCGGACGTAGTAGCCGGGGCGCCCGGCGCGGGCGCAGCCGTCGCCGAACGACGTCACCCCGATCAGCTTCCCGGCGGCCACCAGCGGGCCGCCCGAGTCGCCCTGGCACGAGTCGACGCCGCCGCTGTCGAAGCCCGCGCAGGCCAGGCGGCGGGGGTCGAAGTTCCGGTCGCCGGCGCGGCAGTAGTCGTCGCCGCGCATCGGCACGGTGGCGGTGAGCAGGTAGCGCGAGGGCGCCGCGCTCTCCGCCGTCGCGCCCCAGCCGTAGACCTGTGCCGCGCGCCCCTCGGAGTAGAGCGCCTCGTCGCCCGGCCGGGCCAGCGGAAGCGGCGTGCGGGTGCTCGGCGTCGCGAGCGTCAGCACCGCGAGATCGGTGCCCCGCCCGACGCCCTCGAACTCGGGGCTGACCCACGCCGAGGTCACCCCCGAGGTCTCCCCCGCGGTCGACTGCTTGTCGTCGCGGCCGGCCACGACCTTGACCTGCGGCGCGGTCGTCGTCGCCATGCAGTGCGCGGCGGTGACGACCTTGGTCGGCGTGACGAGCGTGCCGCCGCAGAACTGGAAGCCCGCGGCGTCGGTGAGGAACACCGCCCAGGGGTGCTCGTCGGTGGAGGTGCGCGCCCCGCCCACGACGCGGACACCGGCCTCGACGACGAGGCCCGAGGCGGTGTCGGCGTCCGCCCCGGCGTCCTCGTCGGGCGGCGTGGGCTCGCTCGCCGAGGCGCCGGCCGCCCCGGCGAGCGCGAGCAGCAGGGCCACCCCGGCGAGCACGGCGGTCCGTCCGAGCACCGTGAGCACCGTGAGCACCGTCCGCCCGTCGCGCACGCCGGCCGTCATCCGCCCTGCCCCTCCCCGCCTTCAAGTCCGTTCGACGCTCTGTCGAGGACCGTTCGGCCCAGCGGTCGTTCGCCGGGAGAGACGACAGCAGTCGCTGAGACGCCGAACAAGGCGAGGAGGGGAAGGTTCGCTCCGCCGGGCGACGGTGAACGGTCGATCCGCGTCGACAAACGTCACCATGGAGTGGCTGCAGCGCGACGAGCGGTCGCCAAGCACCGACGAGCGGTCGATCTTCGACCGCTCGTCGCGACCGGTCGCCGCGGTTTACCGTGGAGCCCGTGCCCCACCACGACCTCGTCATCATCGGCACCGGCTCGGGCAACACGATCCCGGACGACCGCTTCGCCGACGTCGACGTCGCGATCGTGGAGCACGGGGTCTTCGGCGGCACCTGCCTGAACGTCGGCTGCATCCCGACGAAGATGTACGTCTACGCCGCCGACGTCGCCGAGACGATCCGTCGGGCGGGCACGTTCGGCGTCGACGCGACGATCGACAAGGTCCGCTGGACCGACATCCGCGACCGGGTGTTCGGGCGCATCGACCCGATCGCGGCCGGCGGGCAGCGCTACCGCCAGCACGGGCTGCCGAACACCACGGTCTACCTCGGGCACGCACGGTTCACCGGCGACCGCACGCTGTCGGTCGCCCCGTCCGACGGCGGCGAACCCACGACGATCACCGCCGACCGCGTCGTCGTCGCCGCGGGCGCGCGCCCCTCGGTCCCGGACAGCATCGCCGAGAGCGGCGTGCCGTTCCACACCAGCGACGACGTCATGCGCCTCGACGAGGTGCCCCGCCGGCTCACCATCGTCGGCGGGGGCTACATCGCCGCCGAGTTCGCCCACGTGTTCTCCGCGCTGGGCGCCGAGGTCACCATCGCCACCCGCGGTTCGGCACTGCTGCGCGAGCAGGACGAGGAGATCTCCGCGCGGTACACCGCGCTGGCCCAGCAGCGCTGGAACGTGCTGCTCGACGCCGCGCCCACCGCCCCGGCCGAGCAGCGCGAGGACGGCACCGTGGTGCTCCACTCCCGCCACGGCGCCACCGAGGGCGACGCCCTGCTCGTGGCCACCGGCCGCATCCCCAACGCCGACCTGCTCGACGCCGCCGCGGGCGGGCTCGCGACCCACCCCGACGGGCGGATCGTCGTCGACGAGCAGCAGCGCACCACCGCGCCGGGCGTGTGGGCGCTGGGCGACATCAGCTCGGAGTTCCAGCTCAAGCACGTCGCCAACCACGAGGCGTCGATCGTGCGGCACAACCTGCTGCACCCCGATGCGCCGCGGTGCACGAACAACGCCCACGTCCCCGCGGCGGTGTTCACCGACCCGCCGATCGCCGCGATCGGCCTGCGCGAGCAGGACTGCCGCGAGCGCGGTATCCCCTACATCACCAAGACCCAGAACTACGGCGACGTCGCCTTCGGCTGGGCCATGGAGGACACCACCGGCGTGTGCAAGGTGATCGCGAGCCCCGACGGCACCCTGCTCGGCGCCCACATGATGGGCCCGGAGGCCTCGACCCTGATCCAGCCGCTGATCCAGGCCATCACCTTCGGGCTCGACGCGCGGACCATGGCCGAGAAGCAGTACTGGATCCACCCCGCGCTGCCCGAGGTCATCGAGAACGCCCTGCTCGGCCTCCCGCTCGACTGAGTCTCACTCCGTCCGGCGGAACCGCCACACCGCGAGCCCGAGCAGCAGCACGCACGACGCGACCGTGATGAGGATCTGCACGCCCACGGGCACCGGCCAGCTCCCCCACGTGATGCCCGGGTCGAAGCGCGCGCGGGTGGCGGCGTCCACGTCGAGGTGGTCGAACACCACCGAGCGCAGCGGCTCGACCGCGTAGGTCATCGGGTTGACGTGCGTGAGCACGGCGAGCCACGTCGGCAGGCCCGAGAGCGGGAACAGCGCGCCGGACAGGAACATCAGCGGCGTGATCACCAGCTGCACGAGCGGCATCGCCGACTGCACCTGGCGCACGCGCGCGGCCAGCAGCAGGCCCAGCGCGGTGATCATCAGGCCCATCAGGAAGATCAGCCCGATCATCGCCAGCAGCATCAGCGGGTCGTAGGGCACGCCGACCAGCCCGGCGAGCGCGAGCAGCACCAGGCACTGCAGCGTCGCGACGGTGGCGCCGCCCAGCGCCTTGCCGAGCAGGATCGACGCCGTCGACACGGGCGCGACGAGCATCTCGCGCAGGAACCCGAACTCGCGGTCCCAGACGATCGAGATCCCCGCGAAGGCCGCGGTGAACAGCACCGAGATGGCCATGACCCCGGGGAACAGGAAGGTCGTGAACGCGACGGTGCCGGGGCCGCCACCGCCCTGGCCCTCGTTCAGCAGCGAGCCCAGCCCGGTGCCCAGCACGAACAGGAACAGCAGCGGCTGCGCCAGCGACGACAGGATGCGCGCCCGGTCCTTGACGAACCGGATCATCTCGCGCCGCCACACGACCGCGGTCGCGCGGGCCTCGGTGGCGAGGCCGCTCTGGGGGACGCGGACCGCCTCGGCCCGCAGCCCGGAGGGTGTCTCCGTGGTCATCAGCGTCCTCGCATCCGTACGGCCATCGGGTGCATGCTCCCGCCCGCGCCGGCCTCCGCGTCGCGGATCGTCGTGCCGGTGTGCGCCAGGAAGACGTCGTCGAGGCTGGGCCGGGTGACGGTCACCGACCGGATGCCGACCGCGAGACGCGCGAACAGGCGCGGCACGAAGCCGGCGCCGTCGGGCACCCGCACCGTCAGCGCCCCCTCGCGCACCGCGCCCTCGAGGCCGAACTCGGCGCGCAGCGCCCGCAGCGCGGCCTCGTCGTCATCGGTGGTGATCGTGACGCGGTCCGCCCCCACCTGCGCCTTGAGCGCGTCCGGGGTGTCGAGGGCGACGATCCGGCCCTCGTTCATGATCGCGATCCGGTCGCAGTGCTCGGCCTCGTCCATGTAGTGGGTGGTGACGAAGACCGTGATCTCCTCGGATCGGTGCAGCTCGGCGAGGTAGGCCCAGATCGAGCTGCGCGTCTGCGGGTCGAGCCCGATCGTCGGCTCGTCGAGGAAGAGCACCTGCGGCGAGTGCAGCAGGCCGCGCGCGATCTCCAGGCGCCGCCGCATCCCGCCGGAGTACGTCGTGACGGGGTCGGCCCGGCGCTCCCAGAGCCCGACCGTGCGCAGCACCTCCTCGCGCCGCGCGGGGGCCCGCCGCCGGTCGACGCCGTAGAGCTCCTGGTGGAAGCGCAGGTTCTGCTCGCCCGACATGGGGCCGTCGAGCGTCGGGTCCTGGAACACCAGCCCGATGCGCCGGCGCACGGCGGCCCGGTCGCGCACGGCGTCGAGGCCGACGACCCGCGCCTCGCCCGCGGTGGGCGCGACCAGCGTGCAGAGGATGTTGATCGTCGTCGACTTCCCGGCCCCGTTCGGGCCGAGGAAGCCGAAGGTCTCCCCGCGCGCGACCTCGAGGTCGATCCCGCGCACCGCCTCGACCTCGCCGTACCGCTTGACCAGGCCGTGGACCGCGACCGCCGGGGTGTCGTCCATGATCCCTCCCTAACAGCGTTAGGGACGCTACTCTCACGCTGTTCGAGACGGCAAGGAGGACGCATGGCGCTGACCCGCGACGCCGTCGTCGACGCCGCCGTGGACCTGCTCGGCGAGGTGGGCCTCGAGGGGCTGTCGCTGCGCCGCCTCGCCCGCGAGCTGGGCGTCAGCGCCCCGACGCTGTACTGGCACGTCGCCGACAAGCGCACGCTGCTCGACCACGTCGCCGACCGCCTGCTCGCCGACCAGTGGCGGGCGCCCGGTCCCGCCGAGGGCCAGCCGTGGTGGGAGTGGCTGCACGAGCGCGCGCTGGCGCAGTACAGGGCGCTGGTCGCCCACCGCGACGCGGCGCTGGTGGTCGCCGGCAACCGCCCCACGGAGGAGTCGATGCCGGCGGTGGAGTCCACGCTGGGCGTGCTCGTCGCGGGCGGGCTGAGCCACCGCGACGCGTTCTGGACGCTCCTCGCGATCGGGCACTTCGTCATCGGCTCGGCGCTGGAGTACCACGCCGAGCACGACCGGGCGCGGGCCGGGACGCCGGCGGCGCACGGCGGTCGCGACCCCGCGACCCACCCGCACCTCGCCCGGCTGACGACCGAGCTCGGCGACGCGTCCGGCGAGGCGCACGAGGACGTCGTGCGCCACGGGCTCGACCTGCTGATCGCCGGCCTGCGGGCGCGGCTGGGCTGACTCCCCCGGTTCCGCTCAGTCCCTCGGCGGCCCGTCCTCACGGGTGCGCTGCTCGGTGCCCGGGACCGACGGGAGGTCCGACCGCGCCTGCTCGGCGTCGGCCCCCTCCTCGGCCTGCCGCTCCCGGTCCTCGGTGCCGGGCAGCGACCCGGCGTGGTCCTTCCCGGCGGCCCGCGTGCGCCGCTGGGTGCCCGCGATGGACCCCCCGGCCGCCGGGGAGCTGTCCGCGACCTCCTCCTCTTCCCGCTCCTGCTGGACGGTCTCCGGGAGCGACGGTGCGGGGCGCTCTCCCTCGTCGGGGCGATCGTTCTCGGCCATGCGGGCTCCCTCGCGACGGCGACGTCGGCAGCGTCAGCACCGCCACCGTCGACCGCCGGGCACCCGGCGTCAAGCCTCCGGCCGCCTACGGCCCGTCGGGCAGCCCCAGCGTCGTCGCGGCGGCGTCGGCGACGCGGTCGAGGAAGCCCTCCCGGTCGCGCACGACGTTCTGGTACTGGCCGAACACCTCGAACCCCACCGTGCCGAAGAGCTGGGTCCACGCGGCCACCGCCGGCACGGCCAGGGCCGGGGCGATGCCGGGCAGCACGTCGCGCTCGAGCAGGTCGCCGGCACCGTCGCCGGGCGGGCAGGAGCCGTGCTCGGCGACGATCGCGACCAGCACCATCGCGACCCGCCCCGCGGCCGGGATGGTCTCGGCGGGCGCGGCGTAGCCCGGCACCGGCGAGCCGTAGACCAGCGCGTACTCCGCGGGGTGCTCGAGCGCCCACGCCCGCACCGCCCGCCAGACCGCGCGCCACTGCGCACGGGGCGGGGCGTCGGGGTCGCGGGCGGCCTCGGCGCGCTCCCCCACCGCGTCGTAGGCCTCGACGATGAGCCGCGTCAGCAGCTCGTCGCGGCTGGCGACGTAGCGGTAGACCGCCGAGGACACCATGCCGACCTCGCGCGCCACCGCGCGCAGCGACAGCGCCGCCGCGCCCTGCTCGGCGAGCTGGCGGCGTGCCTCGTCGAGGATCGCGCGGGTGGTCTCGGCGCGCAGGCGGGCGCGGGTTCCGGCGGGCACACCGCGCATCGTGCCACGACTGTGAGAGCACTGCTCTTGACGAGAGGCGCTCGCCGGAGAACAGTGCTCCTTGTCGAGAGCAGTGCTCACATCATGGAGGACACCATGGCCGCCGCCCACTACCGCGCCCCCGGCCGCTTCACCCGCGCCGTGATGAACCCCCTGGTCGCCGGCCTGACCCGGCTCGGCCTGCCGCTCGCCGGGTCGGCGGTGCTCGGGGTCCGCGGGCGCAGCAGCGGCGAGGTGCGCACGAAACCGGTCAACCCGCTGCGCCTCGACGGGGAGCGCTACCTCGTCGCGGCCCGCGGACACACCCAGTGGGTGCGCAACCTGCGCGTCGCGGGCGAGGCCGAGCTGACCGTCGGCCGGCGCTCGGAGACCGTGCGGGCGGTCGAGCTCCCCGACGACGCGAAGGCCCCGGTGCTGCGCGCCTACCTGCGCGCCTGGGCCTGGGAGGTCGGGGCGTTCTTCGACGGGGTCGACGCCGACGCCACCGACGCCGAGCTGGTCGCGATCGGCCCGCGCCACCCGGTGTTCGCGATCAGCGCGCGGTGAGGGGGTCCGGATCTCCCCCACCCCGGGGTATCCTCTGAGCGACCCGGCCCGGGGCAGAGCCCCGGACGTCGCCTCTGGGACGAGTGAAGGGATGTGCGCCCCGCGGCGCGATCCGCCGGTGCACACCGCCTCGTCCGACCCGCTCCCGGGTCCTCGCGACGGTCTACCGAGAGGTAGCCCATGTCCGACAAGTCGCCGCGCCAGAGCGCGAGCAAGAAGTCCGACAAGTCCCTCAAGGAGAAGCGCGCCATCAAGAAGGCCAAGAAGGACGGGTCCGACGACGGCGCGACCTTCCCGACGCGCAAGGGTGGCGCACTGTGAGAGCCGGACCGAAGACCGAGCCCACGCCCAACCGCGTGACCGACGCCCACGAGTCGGCGCTCGTCGCGCACCAGGCCGACCAGCGCGTGGCGGCCCGCGTCGTCGCGTCGCGCTCGACCGGTGTCGAGGACTGCGCCGAGCTGCTGGGCATGCTGGGCCTCGCCAAGGCCGTCGGCCTGCCCGTGGTCGACCCGCCGCCGCGCCGCTAGTCCCCTGGTCGGCCGGGCCGCGGGCCTGCCGCACGGCGGGGCCGCGGCTATCGTGCCGCCATGTCCGGTGATCGCGAGCACGAGCTGGTCCTGTTCGGCGCCACGAGCTTCGTCGGAGAGCTCACGGCCGCCTACCTGGCGCGACACGCCCCGTCGGGGACGCGCATCGCGCTGGGGGGTCGGTCCCGCGAGCGCCTGGAGAAGGTCCGCGACCGGCTGCCGGCCCCCGGCGGCGACTGGCCGCTGGTGGTCGCCGACACCGGCGACGACGACGCGCTCGCCCGGCTGGCCGCGTCGACGACCGCGCTCGTCACCACGGTCGGGCCCTACGCCAAGTACGGGCTGCCCGTCGTCGCGGCGTGCGCGCAGGCCGGCACCCACTACGCCGACCTGACCGGCGAGGTGCAGTTCGCCCGCGAGGCCATCGACCGCTACGACGGGGCGGCCCGCGAGAGCGGCGCGCGGATCGTGCACGCCTGCGGCTACGACTCCATCCCGTCCGACCTCTCGGTGCTGCTGCTGCACAGCCGCGTGCAGGCCGACGGCGAGGGCGAGCTCGAGGACGTCACCGCCGTCGCCCGCATCCGCGGCGGCGTCTCGGGCGGCACCATCGACTCGATGCGCGGGCTGGCCGACGGCGCGCGGGCGGACCGCGCGGTGTACAAGCTCATGCGCGCCGCGTACGGGCTGAGCCCCGAGCGCGACGCGGAGCCCGACACCCGCCAGCCCAGCGACAACCCGGCGCCGCACCAGGTCGACGGTCGCTGGGTCGCGCCGTTCGTCATGGCGTCCTACAACACCCGCATCGTGCGCCGGTCCAACGCCATCGCGGGCTACGCCTACGGCAAGGGGCTGCGCTACGGCGAGGTGATGGGCGTCGGCAGCGGGCCCGTCGGCGCCGTCGCCGCCGGCGCGGTGACCGCGGGGCTGGGCGCCATGATCGGCGGGCTCGCCACGCCCGGCGTGCGCCAGGTGCTCGACCGCGTCCTGCCCAAGCCCGGCGAGGGGCCCAGCGAGAAGACGCGCGAGAACGGGTGGTTCCGCCACGACGTCGACGCGACGACCACCACGGGCGCCCGCTACACCGCCCGCGTCTCCGGTTCGGGCGACCCGGGCTACGCCGCGACCGCGGTCATGCTCGGCGAGAGCGGGCTGTGCCTGGCCCTCGACGGCGAGCGCCTGCCCACCCGCGCCGGCTCGCTGACCCCCGCCACGGCGATGGGCCCGGCGCTGGTCGAGCGCCTGCGCAACGCGGGCCACGTGTACGACGTCGCGCGGGCCTGAGCGTCACCCGCCCGCCGGCGGCACGACCGGCAGCCCCGCGGGCGCGCCCTCGATGATCAGCCGCTCGAGCGCTCCGGTGTCGAGGTGGGTCTCGACGAGGTCGCCGAGCAGGTCGAGCTGGGCGTCGCGCACCGCGGCGTAGGACGTGTCGGGCGCCGGGGTGAAGTCCCGGCCCGCGGCCGCCGCGGCGCGCGCGAGCAGCCGCCGGCGGAAGGCGTCGTTCTCCAGCAGCCCGTGGGCGTGGGTGCCCAGCACGTGCCCGGCGTCGACGCCCTCGGGCGCACCGTCGGCCAGCGTCACCAGCGGCTCCACGGGCTCCGCCCCGTCGCGCAGCTCGCGGCCGTGGTGGATCTCGTAGAACGCCACCGGCTCGCCCAGCGCCGTCCCGCTCGGCGTGCCGAGGTGCTTGGCGACGTCGAAGGTCACGTCGACGTCGAGCAGGCCCAGCCCGTCGACCGTGCCCGGCGTGGTCTCGACGCCGTGCGGATCGTGGATGCGGCGCCCGAGCATCTGGTAGCCGCCACACACCCCGAGCACCGGGCGCCCGGCGCGGGCGTGGTCGGCGACCGCGTCGGCGAGACCCTGCGCGCGCAGCCACGCCAGGTCGGCGACGGTGGCCTTGGAGCCGGGGAGCACGACGAGGTCGGCGTCGGCGAGGCGCGACGGCTCGGTGACCCAGCGGACCGCGACCCCGGGCTCCGAGCTCAGCGCGTCGACGTCCGTGCCGTTGGAGACCCGCGGCAGGCGCACCACCGCGACGCGCAGCCAGTCCCGCCCGCGCGGCACGCCCGGCCGGCCGACGACGCCGTCGGCGACGTGGCCCAGCGAGTCCTCCGCGTCGAGCCACAGCTCGGGGCTCCACGGCAGCACGCCGAGCGTCGGGCGGCCCGTCAGCGCGCGCAGCTGCTCGAGGCCGGGGGCGAGCAGGGCGGGGTCGCCACGGAACTTGTTGACCACCCAGCCTGCGATCAACGCCTGGTCCGCGGCCTCGAGCACGGCGAGCGTGCCGAACAGGTGCGCCAGCACCCCGCCCCGGTCGATGTCGCCGACGACGATCACGGGCAGGTCGGCGGCGCGCGCGAGGCCCATGTTGGCGATGTCGGTGGCGCGCAGGTTGATCTCGGCGGGCGAGCCGGCGCCCTCGCAGACCACGACGTCGTGGTCGGCGAGCAGCGCGGCGAGGGTGTCGACGACGACGCCGTGCAGCGCGGCCTTGCGCTCGCGGTAGCTCGCGGCCGACACCGTCCCGTCGACGACGCCGCGCACCACCACCTGCGAGGTGCGGTCGCTGCCCGGCTTGAGCAGCACGGGGTTGAACCGCACGCTCGGCGCCAGCCCGCACGCGGCGGCCTGCAGCGCCTGCGCGCGCCCGATCTCGCCGCCGTCGGCGCACACCACGCTGTTGTTGCTCATGTTCTGCGCCTTGAAGGGCGCGACGTCGACCCCGCGGCGGTGCAGCCAACGGCAGATGCCGGCGACGAGGACGCTCTTGCCGGCGTCCGACGTGGTGCCCGCGACGAGCAGCGCGCCCCTCACCAGTCGGGCAGGCCGGCGAGGCCCGGCAGGCCGTCGAGGGACTCCTGGTTCTTCCGGGCGCGGTAGTCCCGCAACCACTCCGGGCTGTGCCGCTCGGACCAGGAGTCGAGCAGCTCGCGGTCGCTCTCGAGCGTCATGCGGGGGACGGCGTAGCCGCAGGCGTCGGCGACGCGGGTGACGTCGACGGTGACGACCCCGCGGGCCTCGGTGCGCCGGGCCGCGAGGCCCATCGCGAACGGCTCCAGCGCGGCGTCGAACCCCGGCTCCCCGTGGGTGACCACGCGCCCCCGCCCGTGCAGCCGCACCACGTTCGGCGTGCCGTCGAACGAGCAGAACATGACGCACACGCGCCCGTTCTCCCGCAGGTGGGCGATGGTCTCGACGCCGCTCGCGGTCATGTCGACGTAGGCGAAGGTGTGGTCGTCGAGCACGCCGAACGTGCCGCGCAGGCCCTTGGGCGAGACGTTGACCAGCCCGTCGCCGGACAGCGGCGCCGTGCCCACGAAGAACACGGGCTGCCGGTCGATCCACCGTGCGAGCCGGGGCTCGATGCGCTCGTAGACCTTGGCCACGCCCGGCAATCTCGCACGCCGGGCCGGGCGCCCGCACCGACGTTCACGTCACGCCGAGCTCGAGGTCGACCGGCACGCCCGCCGCGTCCTCGCCGACCGCCTTCGGGATCGCCGAGAGGTCCCGGGCGGTGCGGTCGCCGGCGGGCCCGGTGAGCAGGCGCAGGCGGTGGATGCGCCCCGTGGTGGCCAGGCCGTCGAGCGGGTCGACGACCAGCTCGCCGCGCAGCCGCACGGGGCCGACGACCGGGTGCGGGGCGTCCCACCGGGCCCGGAACCCGTCGCCGGCGAGCTCGACGGACCCGTCGGCGTGCGGCGTCGCCGCGGCCTCGACCAGGTCGGACCACCCCGCGGGACGCGGGCCGGCGGGGGCCCTCTCGACGAAGCGCAGGCGCCACGTCCGTACCTGGCGGATCGAGGCGAGCGGGCAGGCGCGGGCCCGGATCAGCGCGGCGGGCAGCAGGATCGGCAGCGAGCGCACGGGCGTCTCAGCGGTGCCGGTTGGGCCGGCGGGCGAGGTCGGTGAGCTCGGGGCGCTCGACGACGGTGACGCCGGCGTCGGCCAGGCGCGCGGCGCCCGAGGGGACCCCGACGAACGTCGGCGGCTCGCGCCAGGCCATCACCACGCGGCCGATCCCGGCGTCGAGGATGTGCTGCGCGCAGGTGACCGGCCGCGACGCCCGCTGGCCGCACGGCTCGAGCGAGGTGTAGATCGTCGCGCCGGGCAGGCGCGGGTCGGCCGCGTCGACGTCGCGCAGCGCCACCTCCTCGGCGTGGTCGAGGACGTGGTCGCGGCGGCTGTAGCCGGTGGCGAGCACGGCGCCGTCCCCGGCGACGAGCACGCAGCCCACCGAGAACGCCGACGGCGACGGCGGGCAGCGCTCGGCGAGCGTGCAGGCCTCGGCGAGCCAGCGCTCGTCGGCGTCGCCGAGCCGGTAGCGCAGCAGGACGTCGCCGCCGACCCGGCGCGTCTCGAGGAGGTGGGCGTTCCCGGGCGCGCCGGTGAACCGCGGCCCGGCGCCCACCAGGCGCGGGGCGACGGCGAGCTGGATCTCGTCGACGACGCCGGCGGCGAGGAAGTCGCGGTGCACGGCCGCGCCGCCCTCGATCATGAGGCGCACGACGCCGAGCTCGGCGAGGCGCCCGAGCACCTCGTCGGGCGTGCCGTGCAGGACCACGGTGTCGGCCAGCTCGCGGCCCTCGGTGAACACCCGCGCGTGTGGGTCGAGCGCGCCGGCGGCGAGGACGACGCGCAGCGGCGAGGGTCCGAGTCCGCGGGCGACGCGGTCGGCGCGCCGCTGCGGCGAGCGCACGAGCAGGCGCGGGTCGTCGGCGCGCACGGTGCCGGCGCCGACGAGGACCGCGTCGACGCCGGCCCGCCCGGCGGCGACCCGGTCGAGGTCGGCGGGCCCGGAGAGCACGAGCCGAGTGGGCGTGTCGTCGTCGAGGAACCCGTCGATCGACACCGCGGCCGACGCGAGCACGTGCGGGCGCTTCACCCCGGACCGCCGTGATCGAAGTACCGATACGGACACTGGGTGTCCGCGACGCCACTTCGCTGACACACCGGAGGGCTCACGGCAGCGTGAGGATCTCGCTGCCGTCGTCGGTGACGAGGACGGTGTGCTCGAACTGGGCGGTGCGGGACTTGTCCTTCGTCGTCACCGTCCACCCGTCGTCCCAGACGTCGTAGTCGATCGTCCCGCGCGTGATCATCGGCTCGATCGTGAACGTCATCCCCGGCTCCAGCACCTCGTGGCGCGACGGGTCGTCGTAGTGCACGACCACCAGCCCCGAGTGGAACGCCCGCCCGATGCCGTGGCCCGTGAAGTCGCGGACCACGCCGTAGCCGAAGCGGTTGGCGTACGCCGTGATCACCCGGCCGACGACGTTGAGCTCGCGCCCGGGCTTGACGGCGCGGATCGCCCGCATCGTGGCCTCGTGGGTGCGCTCGACGAGCAGGCGGTCCTCCTCGTCGACCTCGCCGGCGAGGAACGTCGCGTTGGTGTCCCCGTGGACGCCGCCGATGAACGCGGTGACGTCGATGTTGACGATGTCCCCGTCCTCGATGACCGTCGAGTCGGGGATGCCGTGGCAGATCACCTCGTTGATCGAGGTGCAGCACGACTTGGGGAAGCCGCGGTACCCGAGCGTCGACGGGTAGGCGTCGTGGTCGACGAGGAACTCGTGCACGACGCGGTCGACCTCGTCGGTGGTCGTTCCCGGGCGCACGGCCTCGCCGCCGGCCGCCAGCGCCTGCGCCGCGATCCGGCTGGCGACCCGCATCCCCTCGATGACCTCGGGCGGCTGCACCCAGGGGTCGGTGCTGCGGGCCGGCGCGGGCTTGCCGACGTACTCGGGACGGGGGATCTGCGGGGGCACCGGGCGCAGCGGGGTCTGCTGCCCGGACCGCAGCGGGGCGCGGACCGGCATGACCCCAGCGTAGGCGCACCGCCGTCACCGTGCCGCCGTCCGGATCCCGGGTCGGACCCCGCACTCGGGCACCCACTCGGAGCAGCCGCGGGGCCCGGACGGGCGGGGTCGGGCACGGAGCGCGTCAGCGGGGGACGCGGCGGCGTGCCGCGGCGGCGGTGCGGGTGGCGAGGCGCGCCACCGCCCGCCACCCCAGCACCAGGACGCCCAACGCCACCGTGGTGACCACGGCGAACGTGAGCGGGAGCCGCCCGGTGACCAGCGCCCGCAGGGCCAGGCCGACCACCACCGCGCCGGCCCACACGAGCAGGCCCGAGCGCCAGGCGAGCGGGTCGCGCCAGGCCCGCGCGACGAGCACGCCGACCGCGGCCCCGGCGGCGAACGGCGCCGCCGTGGCGAGCGTGCCGGCGACGTCCTCGGCGTGGCTGGTACGCCCGATGACGGCGAACGCGAGCACGGCGACGAGGTCGAGGAGCAGCAGGGCGGGCCGCCGCATCAGAACCTGCCCATGATCAGAACAACACCGTCGCGAACGACCCGACCTGCTCGAAGCCGATGCGCTCGTAGGCGCGGCGGGCCGGCGTGTTGAACGCGTTGACGTAGAGGCTCGCCACCCGCCGGGCGCGGACGAGGTGGGCGACGACCGCGGCCGTGCCGGCCTGACCGAGCCCGCGTCCCCGCCACTCCGGGTGCACCCACACGCCCTGGATCTGGCCCACGCGCGACGACAGCGCGCCGATCTCGGCCTTGAACACGACCTCACCCTGCTCGAAGCGGACGAACGCGCGGCCGGCGCCGATCAGCTCGGCCACCCGCGCCCGGTACCCGGCGCCGCCGTCGCCGAGGCGGGGGTCGACGCCGACCTCCTCGAGGAACATCGCGATCGCCGCGGGCAGGTAGCGCTCGAGCTCGTCGGGCCGGGTCTGGCGCACCGCCGGGTCGGGCTCGATGGCGGGCGCGACCGCGGTGGCCATGAGCGGCTGGTCGGGGCGCACCTCGCGAGCGGCGTCCCAGTGCTCGGCGAGCTCCTCCCACAGCGGCAGCACCAGCTCGCGGCGCCCGACCAGCGACGAGCACGCGCGCCGCTGCCGGCGGGCGCGCTCGGCGAAGTGGCGCACCTCGGCGCGCTCGCCGCGCAGGGGCACGAGGTTGGCTCCGGAGAAGCACAGGCCGTCGAGACGACCGCCCACGCCCCACAGCTCGCCGCCGAGGCGCCAGGGCTCGACACCCACCGTCTCGACCCGGGACGCCACCATGCAGGTGGCCACCGGGTCGGCGTCGAGGGCGCTCCGCACCTTCGACCGATCCCGGTCGTCGAGCAGCCGCGCACCGGCGGTACGGAGCACATGCCAAGCGTGCCACGTCCGGGTCGGGATCGGGCAGCCGAGTCGCCCGAGTGGATCGAGGACTACACCAGTGCGGGCCGCTCCCACGGGCGGGCGAGGACGTGGTGGTCGAGGAACGCCCACACCGTCCGGTACCAGAGCTTCGCGTCGCCGGGCTTGAGCACCCAGTGGTTCTCGTCGGGGTAGTACAGGAACTGCGACTCCACCCCGCTGCGCTGCAGGTCGTACCAGAGCCGCAGGCCCTCGCCGATCGGCACGCGGTAGTCCTTGTCGCCGTGGATCACCAGCATCGGCGTGCGGATCGCGCGCACGTGCCGGTGCGGCGAGTGCGCGTCGTAGCGCTCGCGCTCCTCGAGCGGGTCGCCCCACTCGCGTCGCCAGTGGAACGACGCGTCCGTGGTGCCGACGAAGCCGTCGAGGTGCCAGATGCTGGCGTGCGTGACGATCGCGGCGAAGCGCTCGGTGTGCCCGGCGATCCAGTTGGCCATGTAGCCGCCGAACGACCCGCCCATCGCCGCCACGTGCGACGCGTCGACGTCGTCGCGGGCGAGCGCCGCGTCGGTGGCGGTCATGAGGTCGGTGTAGGGCAGCTCGCCCCAGGCGCCGGTGGCCGGGTCGAGGAACTCCTGGCCGTAGCCGGTGGACAGCCGCGGATCGGGCAGCAGCACCGCCCAGCCGCGCGCGGCCATCAGCCACGGGTTCCAGCGCCACGACCACGCGTTCCAGCTCGACAGCGGGCCGCCGTGGATCCACAGCACCAGTGGCGCCGGTGACGACGCCGACGCGCCGCCGGGAAGCACCAGCCACGCACGCAGCGCGGTGCCGTCGGCGGCGGTGGCGTGGACCTCGGTGAGCGTGCCGGGCAGCGGGTCGATCGCGGTGACCCCGCGCAGCGCGGCGGGCTCCTGGTCGGCGGCCCCGGGGTCGAGGCGCACCGGCGTCGGCGGGGCGTCGACCGCGGACCGCAGCGCGTAGAGCGCCGACCCGTCGGGGGCCGCGACGACGTCGGTGTACGCGCCGCTGCGGGTCAGGCGGGTGACCGACCCGTCGGTGATCGACACCCGCAGCACCGGCGCGTGCCCGAGCTCGTCGACCACGACGTACACGACGTCGCCGCCGGGCGCGCCCGTGACGCCGCGGACCTGCCAGCGCTCGGCGGGCAGGACGTCGACCTCGGTGACGATCCCCCGGGCCGCGTCCTCCAGCGACCGCGCCCGCAGCGTGTGCGCCACCCCGCGTCCCGGGCGGGGGTGGCGCTCGCGCACCCACAGCAGCCAGCGACCGTCCGGGGTGATCGTCGGGGCCTCGTGGTCGGCGCCCGGCTCGTCGCCGACGACGACGCGACCGGCATCCGTGTGCAGCTCCAGGCGCCGGCGCCACGAGGCGGGGTCGGCGGCGTCGGGGACGTCGACGACGACCGCGACGGTGCGCCCGTCCGGGCTGACCGCGGAGCCGCCGAGGCGCTCGCCGGCCCCCGGCGCGAGGTGCTCGGGCTCGCCGAGCACGGCGTCGGGGTCGGCGGGGTCCGGCGGCGCGCAGCGCTGCAGGTGCGCCTGCCCCGGACCGAGGTCGTGGTCCCAGAAGCGCACCGGGAAGTGGGTGTGCAGGCGCGCGGAGACCCCCGCGGACTCGCGGGCCTCGCGCTGCTCCTCGGCGTCACCGACCACCGGCTTCGGGGTCACGAGCGTGACCGTCCCGGCGTCGCGGGCGACGGCGAACGCGCTGACGCCGCCCGGGCGCTCGGCCACCGGCCGCGCTTCGCCGCCCGCGGCGGGCAGCGACCACAGCGCGGTGCGGTCCTCGGTCGGCTTCTCCGCGGTGGGGTCGGCGCGGCGCGAGGTGAACAGGAGGTCGCCGCCCGGGGTGAACGCCGCCGACGACTCCCCCGCCGACGAGCGCGTCAGCCGCCGTGGCGCCCGCTCCCCCGCCGGGTCGAGCTCCCACAGCGCGGTGCCGTACGACTTCCCGTAGGCGGCGAGCTCGGACACCGTGGTGACCAGGCGCGAGCCGTCCGGCGAGAGCGCCAGTCCGGCGCAGCGGCGGGTGGCGGCGAAGGCGTCGAGGTCGTCGAACGTGCTCACGCCGCACATACGATCACGGGGCGCGGTACCGCCGCACGAGAGCACGGGGCGCTCCGCGCGCAGGCCGACCCGTTCCGGGCGGGGAGGACCGCGCTCCATCGCTCGGTCTCCCGACGGGACCGTCCCCCGGCCTCGTCCGGGCCGTCGCCGACAAGCGCTCGTGCCGCCGGTGGCCCCGTCGCGGGCCACTCCGTCGGCGGGCGCAGCGCCCGCGTCGTCCGTCCCCGCCTCGCTCGAGGGGTCCTCCCGCTCGACGCGAGCCGGCTCGCCGTCCGCCGGCCCGGACCCGGCCGGTCCGGGCAGGACCTCCTCGGTGCCGACCTCCTCCCCGAGACCGGCGCAGTACTCGGCCGCCGGCCCCGCGAGGTCGGCTCCGCGACGGGCGGCGGCGAGGCCGACGAGACGCCGCTCCAGCTCGGCGATCACGTCGGGACCGTGGCCCTCGCGGGTCAGCTGCTGGACGCCCTCCTCGAGGGCGTAGAGCTGCTCGGCGGCCAGCGTCCCGACGAGGACGGCGTCGGCGGCGAGGGGCAGGCGGTCGGCCAGCACGGCGGCGATCGCCTGCCGCACGACGAGCGGCGCCAGGCCACCGGACCCACCCTCGACATCCCACTCGTCCCCGTCCATGACCCCGACGGTAGGACCGACCCCCGACAGTGCCGGGTGGCCGGGAAGCCTGCTCAGGTCACGAGCAGGACACGATCCGCCGGGGTCAGCCCACCGTGACCGTCGGGGTGCCGCCGGCCTGGCCGCCCGAGAGCTCCTCCTCGGAACCCGCCTCCTCGGCG
Source organism: uncultured Actinomycetospora sp. (assembly GCA_902805495.1). Classification (GTDB taxonomy): domain Bacteria; phylum Actinomycetota; class Actinomycetes; order Mycobacteriales; family Pseudonocardiaceae; genus Actinomycetospora. The sequence continues at coordinate 482 of CADCTH010000280.1, read as the reverse complement.
AGGCGCATGGCCTCCTCGATGAGGGTCTCGACGATCTGGGCCTCGGGGACGGTCTTGATGACCTCGCCCTTGACGAAGATCTGGCCCTTGCCGTTGCCGGAGGCCACGCCGAGGTCGGCGTCGCGCGCCTCGCCCGGACCGTTGACGACGCAGCCCATGACGGCCACGCGCAGCGGCACCTCCATGCCCTCGAGGCCGGCGGTCACCTCGTCGGCGAGCTTGTAGACGTCGACCTGCGCGCGCCCACAGCTCGGGCAGGAGACGATCTCGAGCTTGCGCGGGCGCAGGTTCATCGACTCGAGGATCGAGAGCCCGACACGCACCTCCTCGATCGGCGGCGCGGACAGCGACACGCGGATGGTGTCGCCGATGCCGCGCGAGAGCAGCGCCCCGAACGCGGTGGCCGACTTGATCGTGCCCTGGAACGCCGGCCCGGCCTCGGTGACGCCGAGGTGCAGCGGGTAGTCGCACTGCTCGGCGAG
>CADCTH010000279.1 GCA_902805495.1 uncultured Actinomycetospora sp. | reverse complement strand
GGCAGGCGCCCCGTCCCCGGGCGCGCGATGGCGTGGACCTCCTCGATGTCGCCCGCCAGGTCCAGCATGCAGTCCAGGAGATGCGTCGCCTGCTCGACGATCTGCCCGCCCGACAGCGCCCGGCGCCCCCACCAGGCGGGAGGCGGCAGCTTGTCGAGCCAGGTCCCGGTGACGAGCGACGGCGGGCGCTCGGCGAGCAGCTCACGCGCGCGCGCCATGCCCTCCAAATGGCGCCAGTGGTATCCCGTGGCCGTCACCAGTCCGCGCTCGGCGATCGCCGCGGCGAGCTCCTCGGCCGGCTCGAGCCCGGCCGCCAGCGGCTTCTCGACGAAGAACGGCACGCCGGCCTCGACCAGCGCGCGCTCGGCGTCACCGTGGGCGAACGGCGGGACGCACACGTACGCGGCGTCCGGCGCCTCCTCGTGGAGTGCGGCCTCGAGCGAGGGATGCGCCCGGCCGCCGGTGGCGCGCGCGAGCGTCTGCGTCGCGTCGCTGTCGACGTCCGTCACGCCGGCGATGACGACGTCCTCGAAGCCGCCGAGCACGGACGCGTGGCGCTGGGCGACGGACCCCGCGCCGATCAGCAGCACGCGCGTCGGCGCCGTCACGGGCCCTCCTGACCGTTTCCCGCGGCGTCGCCGGACGCGAACACCGCCTGGATGATGTGCCGGCGGCGCGCCGCGACGTCCTCGATCAGCTCGGCCGCGTCGCCGAACGGCACCACGTCGGTGATCATGTGCGCGCGGATCGCGTCGCCGTGCGCGGCGAGGAGGTCGAGCGTGGCGCGCGAGAGCCGCTCGCGATCCCACCGGTGTCCCAGCCCGCGCGGGACGCGCCCGATCTGCGCGCAGCGGACCGCCAGCCCGTTGTGGTGGAACTCCTCCCCGAGCCGCAGCGCGTCGGCGCCGCCCTGGTAGAAGGCCAGGTCGATCAGCGTCGCCTGCGGGCGCAGGCAGCGGAGTCCCTCCGCGAGGACCTCCGCGCGTCCGCGGCACTGGAAGACGACGTCGGCGCCCCGGTCGGCGGCCCCATGGCGCCAACGCTGCTTGACGGTGGGCCAGATCCCGTCGTCGCCGTGCTCGATCGTGTCGAGCCCCAGCGCCCGCGCCGCGGCGAGCTGCTCCGGCGTCGCGTCGGCGACGACCACGTCGGCGGCGCCGTGGTGGCGCGCGAGCACGGCGACCAGCAGCCCGACGACGCCCGCGCCGGTCACGAGCACCGTCAACCCGCGCACGCCGTCGCCGAGATCGCGGACGTCGCCGCCCACGGCATCGGCGGCCGCGTGCAGGAGCCCGTTGGCGCAGATCGGCCCCATGTGCGCGACGTAGATCCCGAGGAGCGGATCGAGCGACTCGGGCAGCGGCACGAAGCGGTCGGCGTCCGCGTCGGCCACGTAGCTCGTCCGGTGCCCGAAGGCCATGGCGACGAGCCGGCCCTCGGCGACCGCGTCCGTCCGGCTGTCCGTGACCCGCCCGACCTCCATGTATCCGAGCCGCTCGACGGGGAACTGCTCCGCCGGGCTGCCGGGCCGGAAGATCCCCCACTCACGGTCCCACCCGGCGTGCAGGTACGGGTTCGTGCCCTTGACGTACGTGAGCTCCGTGCCGGCCGAGAAGCCGCTGAACAGCGTCTCGACCCGGAACCGCCCGGGTTCGAGCGGCCGCTCCTCCACGGGAAGCCATTCGATCTGCCCCGCGGCGCGCACGCCGAGCGACCGGCACGTCGGCGACTCGTTCATCGGCCGCGACCCTACAAGTGCCGGGCCCGGCGCGTCGGCAGGCGGTGCGGATCAGGCGCGGTCGACGCTGCCGCCGGCGCGGTCGAACCGCCCTCGGCGGATGCCGCGGTCGGGCCCATGCGTCATCCGTCCAGCGCCGCAGGGACCCAGCCGTCGAGCTTGTAGGCTCGGCGGCGTCGTGCTCGCCGACGGCCAAGCATTCCTGGTCGAGCCCAACCTGGGGCTGGCCTTCTGGACGCTGTTGATGACGACCGTGATTCCGGCGGGCATCATCACGGCCGCCAAGGGACGCCTCGGCTGGCTTGCGCTCGGGCTCCTGACGAGCGGGCTGCTGTGGCTCTTGACGGCGTGGCTCATCGCGACGCCCGACAGTCCGTGGGCGCGCCGCTTGTACGGGCCCGCGAAGCTGCGCCGCGCCATGGCGGCGTTCCCGCGAAGGCTGCCGCACGCGAACGCGAAGGCCTTGCAGCACAGCCAGTGAGCCCCGCGCCAGTGGTGCCCGTGGGGGTCAGGAGATCACGAGACGCGCGCGCAGATCGTCGTCGAGCTCGATCCGCCGGGGCGCGGCCTCGAACTCGAAGCGCGTCACCGCAAAGCCGCCGATCCCGAGCTCCGCTTGGAGGTTGACGATCATGTCCTCGCCGTCACGCGCAAGCCGCAGCAGCTCGGACGTCGCCGACTGCTCGTGCGGAAGCGGGTGCGGCCCTTGAGGCGTTCCCTCCCACCGCTCGACACCGCCCCCGTGGTCGAACTCGATGAAGGCGACCGTGTACGCGAACACCACGTGTCCTCGGAACCGCGCTCGAAGCCG
>CADCTH010000278.1 GCA_902805495.1 uncultured Actinomycetospora sp. | reverse complement strand
GGGCCCATCCCAGCGCGGCGACCGACGCCACGAGGCAGAGCACCGCCACCGGGAGGACGTTGAGCGCGCCGGCGAGGGCGGCGAGCAGGGCGAGCGGCGCGCCGACGAGCGCGGCGCCGAGGCCGGTCGCCGTCCCGGCCGTGACCGCGAGCGCCGCCGCCCCGAGCAGCGCGGCGACCACCTCGGCCAGGAGCAGGGTCCGACGGCGGACCGGGCCGGCGAGCAGCAGCCAGAGCCGCCCCGCCGCCTCGTCGTGGGCGATGGCGGCCGTCCGCACCGCGACGAAGGTCCCGAGGGGGACCGCCAGCAGGGTGAACAGCGCGGCGACGTACCCCTCGACCCGGACGAGCCCTCCGAACCCGGCGGCGTCCGCCAGGACGGCGAACCGCGGGTTGTCGCGCAGGAACGCGGGCATCGACGCCGCGAGCAGGCCGATGAGGAGGAACCAGGCAGCGATGCCCGTCGCCCACCCGAGGATCGGCCGGGTCGCCCGACGAACCGCGAACGACCACGGGGAGCCGAGCAACCAACGGCGGGGGCGACGGTGGGTGGGCGTGGCGAACCAGGCGCCGCGGAGGTCGCGACGCGCGGCGAGCACCGGCGCGACGGCGATCGGGACCACGGCGAGGACGCCGAGCACCACCAACGGGAGCCGGTCCTCCTCGGCGTACGGGCGGGTGAGGGCGGCCAGGCCGAACGGCGTCGCCCACCGGACCCACGCCAGCGCCCCGACACCGTCGCCGACCGTGCCGACGAGCAGGGCGAGGCCGAGGACCGCGGCGCCCGCCCCGACCGCCGCGCCGCGGGACGACAGCAGCTGAGCGGCCACGGCGCCCGTGCCGGCGAAGACGACCCCCACGAGCGCCAGCCCGAGGCCGTGCAGGACCGCTCCGCTCACCGCGGTGCCCGCGGCCACCAGGGCGCCGGCCGCGGCCGCGCCGGCGAGGAGGTCGGCGGCCACGAACACCGTGAGGTGGCGCGACACGAGCGCGGGGAGGCCCACCCGGCCCGCCAGCAGGAGGTCCCAGCGCCCGGCGTCCTCCTCGCCGCGGGTCACGCGCACGACGCCCAGGAAGCTCCACGCGGCGAGGAGGACCGCCAGGGCGGTGCCGGTGCGCCAGACCGTGAAGCCGCCGGCGCTGTCGAGGGCCACCGGCTCCCCGAACAGGGTGCGGATCGCGGGGCTCCCGGCGAGCGCGGCGAGGGTCTGGGCGTCGAGGTCGTCGCCGACCGTCGTCCGGTAGCCGGTCGCCACCACGGCCGTCATGGCCCCGGCGAGGAGCACGACGACCACCGCGCCGCGCCAGGTCTGTCGCACGGCCAGGCGGACGACCGCGCCGGTCGCGTCGCGCCCGACGCGGGCCTCGTGCCCGGGCGAGGCGGACGCTGCCGGAAGCGTCGGGGTCGGGGCGAGGCCGGTCATCGTCCACCGGTCCCGTAGTAGGTGAGGAACACGTCCTCGAGGCTCGGTTCCGTGATCCGCAGCGTCGTGACGTCGGCCGCGGCGAGGGCGGCCATCGCCGCGGCGGGCGACCCGCTGAGCAGGAAGCGGACCCGGCCCTCGCCGAGCGCCTCGAGACCGTCCACCCCCGGGACCGCCGCGAGGGCGGGCACGACGCCGGCGAAGCTCGCCTCGACCTCGCTGCGGTGCAGCCGGCGCAGGTCCGCCATCCGGGCGACCTCGACGAGCCGGCCCGACCGCAGCACGGCGACGCGGTCGCAGAGGGCCTCGACCTCGTCGAGCTGGTGGGAGCTGAGCAGGACGGCCTGCCCGTTCTCCCGCGCTTCGCGCACCACGGCGCGGAACACCTGCTCCATCAGCGGGTCGAGCCCGCTGGTGGGCTCGTCGAGCAGCAGCAAGGGCGCCCGGGTGGCGAACGCCGCCACCAGGGCGACCTTCTGGCGGTTGCCCGTCGAGTAGGTGCGCGCCGGCCGGTCGACGTCGAGCTCGAAGCGGGCCACGAGCTCGGCGCGGTAGGCGCGGTCGGTGCCCGGCCCGGTGCGTGCGAGCAGGTCCAGGCACTCGGCGCCGGTCATCCCCGGCCACAGCGCGACGTCCGCCGGCACGTGGGCCAGCAGCCGGTGCGCGGCCTCGACGTCGCCGGCGGCACGATCGAAGATCCACGCTCGGCCCGCCGTGGGCCGGGCGAGGCCGAGCAGCAGGCGCATCGTGGTCGACTTGCCGGCCCCGTTCGGACCGAGGAGTCCGAGCACCTCACCGACCGGGACCTCGAGGTCCAGCCGGTCGAGTGCGGTCACGCGCCCGTAGCGCTTGGAGAGGTCCACCGTGCGCAGCGCGGGTCCGGACATGGGGTGCTCCCTGGTCAGCACGATCACGTGTGCCGACCAGGCTTCCCGGCGCTCCACCGCGGACGGTACGCCCGCAGATGCCGGGCGGGAAGACTCCTCGGCGCCGCGGCGGGCCCGCACGAGGAGGCCTTGACCAGCGGTCGGGCCGGAGTACCGTCCGCCTCGGTGTGCCGGGAAGCCTGGTCGGCGTCCCTGTCGGAGATCCCGGACGGAGCGCACCATGGGCACCCTCACCGTCGGCCGGACCGTCGTCGACCTCGTCGACGTGGACCCGACGCGACCCGACCTCGTCGGCGGCAAGGCCGCGGGGCTGGCGGCGCTGGTGCGCGCCGGCGAGCGCGTGCCGTCCGGCTTCTGCGTCACCGCACGGGCGCAGGACGGCGCCGGGGAGACCGTCGGTGATGCCGTGCGCCGGGAGATCGTGGAGGCCTACGGCCGTCTCGGCGCGGGACCGGTCGCGGTGCGGTCGAGCGCCACGACCGAGGACCTCCCGCACGCCAGCTCCGCCGGGCAGCACGAGACCGTCCTCGACGTCCGGGGCGAGGACGCGCTGATCGACGCCGTGGAGCGGTGCTGGGCGTCGCTGTCCAGCGATCGCGCGGTCGCCTACCGCGAGGCGACACCCGTCGGCGGGCCGGTGGCGATGGGCGTCGTGGTGCAGCGCATGGTCGAGCCGTCCGCGGCCGGCGTGCTGTTCACCGCCAACCCGATCACCGGGTGCCGCACGGAGATGGTCGTCGACGCCGTGCCCGGGCTCGGCGACGCCGTCGTCGACGGCAGCGTGACGGCGGACCACTACGTGCTGCCGGAGGGGCGGCCGGTCGAGGACGAGGGCGGGTGCCTGGACGCGCACCGGCTCGCGGAGCTGCGGGCCGCCGGCGAGCGGCTGGCGCGCCTCGCCGGCACACCCCAGGACGTCGAGTGGGCCTTCGACCGCGACGGCGTCCTCTGGCTGCTCCAGAGCAGGGCGATCACCACCCTGTTCCCGCTGCCCCGGGAGCCCCGCCCCGGCGACCGCGTCTACCTCGAGGCCGGGCACATGCAGGGCATGCTGCGGCCGTTCACGCCGATGGGCATGTCCGCGATGCGGGTCGCGACGGCGCAGTACCTGGAGAGCGTCGGCGTCCCGAGCGACCCCTTCGGCCACCCCCTGATCGTCGACGTGGCCGGGCGCATGTACCTCGACATGACCGGGGTGGTCCGCTGGGGCCGCGCCCGGACCAGGCTCCCGGCCGCGATGACGATCTACGGGCCACGCGTGACCGCGGCCCTCGAGCGCGTGTTCGAGGACCCCCGCTTCGCGCCGGTGCGGGGCCGGCCCTTCCGGTGGCGCACGGTGGTCCCCGTGGCCGTCCGGGTGGCGCCGGGCCTGCTCGCCGGGCTGGTCGGGGCCCTCGCCCGGCCGGGTCGGGCCCGGGCCCGGGCGACGTGCGCGGCGGCGCAGGTCCGGTACGACAGCCGGCCG
>CADCTH010000277.1 GCA_902805495.1 uncultured Actinomycetospora sp. | reverse complement strand
TCGGCGGCGGCCCAGCCCGGGCCGAAGAAGTCGATCATGTAGCCGCCCCGGCGCGGCGCGGGGGCGGCCTCGACCACCGTGACCCGCCAGCCCAGACCGGCCAGTCCCGTCGCCGTGGCGAGCCCCGAGATGCCGGCGCCACTGATCACTGCGTGCACGGTCGCGCCTCCGTCGTCGTGAGGGTCCGGAGCAGCGCGTCGACGGCGCCGCGCAGCGGCAGGTGCGGATCGAGGGCGCGGTGCAGCGCGATCCCGTCGAGGACCGCGGTGAGCAGGGCGGCCGACCCCTCGGCGGTGCCGCTCGGCACGCCCCGGGAGAGCAGCCACCCGGTGAGGCCCGTCCGGAACCCCGCCACGACCCTGCGCAGGGCGCCCGCGAGCGCGGGGTCGCGTGCGGCCGCGAGGGAGGTCTCGGCCGCGAGGAGGTGCAGCGGGTCGGTGGCGTCGAGGTGCGCCACCGACTCCAGCAGCAGCGTGAGGCCCGCGCGCAGGTCGGGCGTGGCCTCCAGCGCGGCGAGGGCCTCGCCGGCCCACGCGGCGATGCGGCCGGTGGCGGCCTCGGCGAGCAGCTCCTGCTGGGAGGCGAAGTGGTAGTGCACCAGGCCGGGCCGCACGCCCGCCCGCTCCGCGACCGCCCGGGTGCTGACCCGGCCCCAGCCCAGCTCGCCGATCAGGTCGGCGGCAGCGCCGAGCACCGCGTCCCGGGTGTTGCGGCCGCGTTCGCTGCGCACACCGCGAGGAGTACCACCGATTTGGTCGATCGTCCAATTCCGGTGGCGGACGCGTGCCGTCGGGCGGGTGGTGAGCCGGAGGCCGAGGGGAGTGGCGCCCCCCGGTCGCCGTGGGGCAGCACGGCGACCGAGGGACGCGAGACCCCGTGCGGCCGGGCGCGGTCGGTCGCACGGGGGACCGGGTCGTCCCCAGGGGGGACGGCTCGGGGATCAGGCCGTCGAGACCTCGCGGCGGCTTCGGCGCGAACTGCGGCGACAACGGCATCTGTCCAACGAGCGAGGTCGTGCGCGCGATACGCACTCTCGCCGTCCCGACCCGGATTCGCGCCGACCGGTCGCCCGGTTCACCCTCGTGGGCGACGAGCGGGGCGTGACGCAGATCTCCCTCCGCCGTCCGGCCGCTTCGTGGGCGCGACCGCGGGCACGAGCCACGACCCGCGCGGCGGCGGTGGGACACTGGGGACGTGCAGACCGCCCAGGGCCCGGACCGCGGTGCCGGGAGACCGAGCGACGCGGATCGCGGCGTGGAGATCGACCCGCCGACCGACCCGTTCGGCCGCGACGTGCCCGTCGTCCGCCCCGACGCGGCCGAGGGTGCCGCCACCACCACCGGGGCCGCCCCCGACGCGCCCGCCGGCGAGTCCCCGCGGCGCGCGAACCCGTCCTTCACGTCGATGGTGGGCCTCGGCGGCGACGACGCCGAGAAGCGCACGCGGCTGCGGCGGATGAAGGCGGTCGCGACCGGGTTCCTGCTCGGCGCGGCGGTGGTCTGGATCGTCTTCCTGCTCTGGGAGCGCAACGGCGGCCCGGGGTTCACCGGCTACGTGCGCGCCGCGGCCGAGGCCGGCATGGTCGGCGCGCTCGCCGACTGGTTCGCCGTCACGGCGCTCTTCCGGCACCCGCTGGGCATCAAGATCCCGCACACGGCGCTCATCCCGCGCAAGAAGGACCAGCTCGGCCAGAGCCTGTCCGGCTTCGTCGGCGACAACTTCCTCGCCCCCGCCGTGGTGGGCGAGAAGCTGCGCGCCGCGCGCATCTCCGCGCGCGTCGGCGGCTGGCTGTGCGTGCGGGGCAACGCCGAGCGGGTGACCGCCGAGCTCGCGACCGTCGTGCGCGGCGCGGTGACCGTGCTGCGCGACGACGAGATCCAGGAGGTCGTCGACCAGGCGGTGACGCGCCGCGTCGTCGCCCAGCAGTGGGGCCCGCCGCTGGGCCGGCTGCTGGCCGGGGTGCTGGCCGACGGCTCGCACCGCCGCCTCGTCGACCTCGTCTGCGACCGCGCCTACGACTGGGTGCGCAACAACCACGAGACCGTCATGGCGCTGGTCAGCAAGCAGGCGCCGAGCTGGTCGCCGCGCTTCGTCGACGGCCTCATCGGCGACCGGCTCTACGCCGAGGCGCTGTCGTTCGCCTGGGCGGTCAAGTCGGACGCCGACCACCCGATGCGCAAGGCCATCGACCGCTTCCTGGTCTCCTTCGCCGCCGACCTGCAGGACGACCCGGACACCCGCGAGCGGGTCGAGGCCATCAAGCGTCAGCTGCTCGAGCACCCCGACGTCCAGGCGCTGATCTCGCGAGCCTGGACGACCGGCAAGGCGATGCTGCTCGACGCCGCCGAGGACCCGTCGTCGCAGCTGCGGCTGCGCGTCACCGACGGCGTCGCCCGCTTCGGCGAGCGCCTCGACAACGACGCCGAGCTCCGCGACAAGATCGACGGCTGGATCGTCGACGCCGCCGGCTACGTCGTCGGCCGCTACTCCCGCGAGATCACGACGCTGATCTCGGACACCGTCGAGCGCTGGGACGGCGACGAGGCCTCGCGCAAGATCGAGCTGCAGATCGGCCGCGACCTCCAGTTCATCCGCATCAACGGCACGATCGTCGGCTCCCTCGCGGGGCTGGTCATCTACACCGTCGGCGAGCTGCTCGTCTAGTCGCGCCAAGGAGGCGCGGGCGCTCGTCTGGTCACCCGCCGAGGGCGAGGCCGAGACCCGCGGCGCCGAGCCCGGCGAGCACCGCCTCGACGACGTCGAGCACCGCCGCCGTGCGCGCGCCGGCCTCGGCGAGGCGCACCGCGTCGTACGCGAGGGTCGACCACGTCGAGAGCGCGCCGCAGAAGCCCACCCCGACCGCCGCGACGAGCAGCGGCGACCCCGGGGCCGCGAGCACGAGCCCGAGCACGAACGACGCGACGACGTTGACCACGAGCGTCCCCCAGGGGAACCCGGTGCCGTGGGCGGTCTGCAGCGCGCGGTCGGCGAGGTAGCGGGTCGGCGCCCCCACCGCGGCCCCGAGGGCGACGAGCAGGCCCGCGACCGCCGGGCTCACCGGGTCACCCCGGTGACGCGGCGGGTGACCCACAGGCCCAGGGCCGTCGCGGCGACGGCCGTCAGCGCCGTCGCGGCCAGGGAGAGCAGCGCGGTGGTGCGGTGCCCGCCGGCCAGGAGCTCCTGGGCGTCCACCGCGAAGGTCGAGAACGTGGTGAACCCGCCGAGCACCCCCACCGCGAGGAACGGGCGCAGCAGGGGGTGCGCGCCAGGGCGTTCGACGACCAGCGCGACGACGACGCCCATGAGCAGGCAGCCCACGACGTTCACGCCGAACGTGGTGGCGGGGAACGTGCCGGGGGCGGTGGGGGCGGCGACCGCGGCGGCCCAGCGCGCGAGCGCGCCGAGCACGCCGCCGGCGGCCACCGCCGCGGTCGGCCTGGCCTGCCCGTGCAGCACGCTCGAGGTCACGTCGTCCTTCCTAGTCGTCACCCGTCCGTGTGTGTGGCAGGCCACCTGACCAGCGCTAGCGATGTGCTTGCACGAGCTAGCACCCGCGGTTAGCGTGGGTGTCAGCGAGATCGGAGGAGGTGGTTCCGGTGGCCACGGACGGGGTCGAGAAGATCGGCCAGGCCGTCGAGGACATCGGGGCCTACATCCGCCGGCAGCGCGAGGGCGCGGAGGTCAGCCTCCGTCAGCTCGCCAAGGTCGCGGGGATCAGCAACCCGTACCTGAGCCAGATCGAGCGTGGGCTGCGCAAGCCGTCCGCCGAGATCCTGGCCCAGATCGCGACCGGCCTGCGGATCTCCGCCGAGGCGCTGTACGTCCGCGCCGGCATCCTCGAGGCCCGGGACCACTCCCCGGTGCTCGACGCGGTCGCCGCGGACCCGGACCTGACCGAGCGCCAGAAGCAGGTGCTCACCGACATCTACGAGTCGTTCCGCCGCGGCAACACCGGCGGCGGCACCGCCAGCACGGTCGTGCCCGTCGTCGAGGACGCGGCCGACCCGGGTGCGGACGGGGACGGTGCGGGTGACGCCCGCGCCCCGTCCTGAGTCCGCCCCTATCGCACAGATCGAGAACACCGAACGAGGAGTCAGATCAGCATGGCCGTCACCTTCCCCACCAAGTTCGACGTCCGCGAGGCCCGTGACCAGGCCGCGAAGGCCGTCTCGGACGCCGTCGACCCGCTGCGCCAGCCCGCCCTGGCCGTGCTCGGCCTGGGCGACGTCGCCGTCGCCGCCGCCCGCGAGGCCGCGGGCCGCGTGCAGGCCGGCGCCACCGAGGTGCAGGCCCGCGTCGAGGACCTGCCCGCCGAGCTGCAGGAGCTGCGCACCAAGCTCACCGCGGAGGACTTCCGCCGCCTGGTCGACAGCTACCTGGCCGCCGTCCGCAGCGTCTACACCGACCTGATCAAGCGCGGCGAGGTCACCTACCACGGCATCAAGGCCCAGCCGCAGGTCAAGCAGGCGCTGGCCACCGTGGACCAGGTCCAGTCGGAGATCGAGGGTCGCCTCGAGACCGCCGTCGAGGGCTTCCGCGTCCGCGGCGAGGCCGGCCTCGCCGAGGTCACCAAGCAGACCCGCTCGGTCGGCGAGCGCGCCGCCCGCACCACCCAGCGCGTCAGCGCCGAGGCCGCCGAGACCGTGGCCGAGGCCGGTGCCGAGCTCTCCGAGGACATCAAGGAGGCCGGCGACGAGGTCGCGTCGGACACCCGCAGCGCCTCGCGCAAGGCCGCCGCGCGCACCGCGCCGAAGAAGCAGGGCCCGAAGAACGCGCCGAAGTCCGCGGCCACGACCGCCGGCGCCAAGAAGGCCTCGAAGAGCTGAGGCCGGGTCACCCCTCGGTGACCCTCCGCACCGCACGGCCCCGGGACGCTCCGCCGTCCCGGGGCCGTCGTGCGTCGTCGGCCGCCCGCGTGCCTGTCACCCGACCGCGGAGGGCACGTACGCTGGCGGCCGTGGCGGTGCTCTACAACCTCGACAACTACGTGCTGCTGGCGCTGTGGCTGATCGGGATCCCGGTGGGCCTCTTCGCCTTCGTGCACGCCCTGATGCAGCGCTCCGACGCGTACACGGCCGCCGACAAGCTCACCAAGCCGGTCTGGTGCGCGATCACCGGCGTCGGCGCCGCGATCATGATCCTGCCCGACCTGCTCTCCGGCGGGTGGCCCGCCGGCCCCGCCAGCTTCCTCTGGCTCGTCGGTGTCATCGCCGTGCTCATCTACATCGTCGACGTGCGCCCGCGCATCGTCGAGATCCAGCAGGGCCCGCGCTGGTGAGCGGAGCGGCCCTGGCCATCGCCGGGTCGCTCGAGCCCGAGCCCGCCCTCGACCGGCTCGACCTCGTCGCCGCGCCCGTCGCCGACGCCCTGCGCGCGCTGCCCGCCGACACCGCCGTGACGTGCCTCGTCGCCGCGATCGACCCGGAGCTCGCCGACACCGCCGCGTTCTGCGAGGCCTACGGCTCGCCCCTCGACGCGTCCGCCAACTGCGTCGTGGTCGCCGGGTCGCGCTCGGGCGAGCGGCGCTTCGCCGCCTGCGTCGTGCTGGCCACCACGCGCGCCGACGTCAACACCGTGGTGCGCAAGCGCCTCGACGTCCGCAAGGCGTCGTTCGCGCCCATGGACGAGGCCGTGGAGCTCACCGGCATGGCCCACGGCGGCATCACCCCGTTCGGCCTGCCCGCGGGCTGGCCGGTGCTCGTCGACCCCGCGGTGCTCGCCGCGCCGGCCGTCGTCGTCGGCAGCGGGCGGCGCGAGAGCAAGCTCCTGGTCCCCGGAGCCGTCCTGGGTGAGCTGCCCGGCGCCGAGGCGCTCGAGGGCCTGGCTCGCTGAGGGGTCGTCAGCGACCGCCGTCGACGCGGGCGTACCAGTACGCCGAGATGCGCGCGCCGGGGCTGCTGTAGACGGGGTTGTCGGCCGTGGTCGGGAACGCGAGGTCGCTCCCGGGCGCCGAGCTGAACGGGTGCCGGGCCACCTCGGCGCCGTTGAGCGTGACGACCACCGTGCCGGTGGTGGACAGGGTGCCGGTGTTGACCAGGCGCACCGTCACCGTGCAGGTGGGCGTGCTGCACTCACCAGCGCCGCCCTCCACCGTGAGCGCGAGGCGCGGGCGCTCGCTGAGCGCCTGGTAGTAGCTCTTCATCGTCGGCAGCTGCGCGGTCAGGTCGCGGACGGTCGACAGCGCCTGCGGCGCCGCCCGGTGCACCGTCACCGGCGAGACGCGCCCGGTGCCGAAGCTGGGCTGGTCGAAGCGGACGAGGGTCGGGACGTCGCCCGCGTCCTCGACGACCACCCGCGAGCCGTACGACGAGCCCATCGCGATGACGCGGACGTCGCGACCCTCGACGACCTCCTCGGGCTCCTCCCGGACCTCGTAGGCGATGAACCCGTCGGCGAGCTCCGACGGCGACTCCGTCCACGTGCCCAGGCCGCTGGGCAGCTCGCTGCCCGCCTCCGAGAGCCAGACGCCGGTGAAGCGGTCGACCAGCTCGGGGCGCTCGGCGCTGCGCTCCCACCAGGCGCGGTCGCCGCGGACGGCGTCCGACGTGCCCACCGAGACGAACTCGGCCCGGCCGCCGGAGGCGCGGGTCACGGTGCCGGCCGCGTTGCCCAGGCGGTCGACGGTGACCTCGAGCGTGGCCCGGCCGCCGAGCCCGTCGGGAATCTGGCCGGAGTACGTCGCGCCCTCCCAGCAGCGCAGGTCCGCGGTGGCGGCCTCGACCGTGGCCTGCGGCGCGCGCTCGCCGGTGGCGACGAGGACGACCGCGGTGAGCAGCAGGACGAGGACGAGGGCGCCCGCGATGCCGCCCCAGAACCAGGGGCTGCGACGCCGCCTCGGGGTCGGCGCCCCGGGCGGCAGGCCCCAGGGCCCGGGCGGCCCGTACGCGCCGCCGGGGGGCGGGCCGCCGGGCGCGTAGCCGCCCTGTCCGTAGCCGC